>JALRHB010000100.1 GCA_023253245.1 Polynucleobacter sp.
ATATTGCTAAAGTGACTCCTGAAGAGATAATGCGTCCGATGGGGGGTCCCACTTGGGAATATCGTCACCGTGCACGTTTAAGTGCGGTTAATCGTTCCATTAAAAAAGGGACGGTCTTAGTCGGCTTTCATGAGGGTAAAAGCGCTTATGTTGCTGATATGAAGGCTTGTGAAATACTGCCCAATAAAGTCTCCAAGCTACTGCCAGAGCTACGGAAGTTGGTGATGGCTTTATCAATCGTAGATCGCATGCCCCAGATTGAAGTTGCAGTTGGTGAGCCTGAGGATGCGCAGTCTCATGATTCCAAAAAACAGCAAGCAGTTGTTGCATTAGTTTTTCGCATACTCTCGCCCCTGACCAAGGCAGATGAACAATTGCTAAGAGATTTTGCTGATCAACATCAGGTCTGGATCTGGTTGCAACCCAAGGGAATTGCAAGCGTAGCGCCTTTTTATCCTCTAGCTGGAAAGCTTTGTTATCGCTTGCCGGAGTTTGAGATTGAAATGCCATTTAAGCCGGCGGATTTCACGCAAGTTAATCACATGATGAATCGCTCTTTGGTCAGCAAAGCTATCTGCCTATTGGATGTCAAACCATCAGATCGAGTACTTGATTTGTTTTGTGGAATTGGCAACTTTACTTTGCCATTAGCCAGAAAGGCGGCTAACGTTTTAGGAATTGAAGGCTTAGAAAGTTTAACTACCAGGGCCCAAGAAAACGCTATTCATAATGGCTTGCAAGAAAAAGTGAGCTTTATGTGCAGCAACTTGTTTGAAGTGAGTGCGCAAACTATTGCTTCATGGGGCAAGGCAGATCGTTGGTTGATGGACCCGCCGCGTGAAGGTGCGATGGAAATTTGCTTAGCATTAGCTCAGCTACATGAGCAATCTAATCTTCTGCTCCCAAAACGTATTGTGTATGTATCTTGCAATCCTAAAACGCTTGCTCGAGATACGGAGATCTTGTGCCATCAAGCTGCTTATGTTCTCAAGAGTGCTGGCATTGTGAATATGTTCCCGCACACTTCTCATGTGGAGTCAATTGCGGTATTTGAGATGGCAGCTCAGGCTCAATAAGTACGCAAGAGTGCAGCGCAAAAACCAAAGGCGCCACTAGGGCGCCTTTTGGATAGAACACAGCAGGACTAAAAAGATAAAACTAATTATTCCCTGTCGCCACCCAAGACTCCAAAGAGAGCGAGTAGATTGGTGAAGATGTTGTACACATCTAAGTAAATGGCTAGGGTGGCCATGATGTAGTTGGTTTCACCGCCATTGATGATGCGCTGAACATCAACCAAGATAAAGGCTGAGAAGATAGCAATCGCCAAAACCATCACAGTGAGCATGAGGGCAGGAAGCTGCAACCAAATATTTGCAAGTGACGCTACGATCAAAAGTAAAACGCCAACCATCAGCCATTTACCCATGCCAGAAAAATCGCTCTTGCTGACACTAGCAATCGTTGCCATGACAGCAAAGATAGCGGCTGTGCCACCAAAAGCTAGCATGATCAAGGTGGCGCCATTGCGATAGCTATTGAGGGTGTAACCAATCAAACCCGACATCATGATGCCCATGAAGAAGGTGAAGCCCAGTAGCAAGAGAACACCTAAGCCACTATCCTTATTCTTTTGAATGGCCCAGAAGAAGCCAAAAGCAACTGCCATAAAGACAATGAAACCCAAGAATGGGTTGCCAGCCATCAGATTCAGGCCAAAAGCAACGCCCAGCCAGGCGCCAATGACGGTAGGCACCATGGAAAGGGATAGGAGCGCATAGGTATTACGCAATACGCGATTGCGTATTTGTGGGGTGCTAATCGAGCGGGTTTGCCCAAAGCCGTAAGAGTTTAGATCACTCATATTGACTCCTTTTCAGTAATAATTTCTAGAGCTCACAAGGAGCTGTTGACATTAAGTATAGACAAAAGAGGGTATTTTCAAGGGTGGCACTCAAATGAGGGGAAAAAGACCACAAAGTGAGGGGTTATGCCTTGTAAATTCAATGGTTTAGCTAGGCTTAGATCAGGGTAAATACGGTCATCCCATGTATAATTCGGGGGTCGCTGAAATCCTAGAGCGCTATCAGAATCAGCTAGGCAAGCCCTGTTGAGCCTTTTGAGCACTGTTTTAGCATAAACCTTTGAAATTACTACTGGAGTTTTGCATGGCTATTGAACGCACCCTTTCTATTATCAAACCTGATGCTGTTGCCAAAAATGTCATCGGCAAGATTTACGACCGTTTTGAATCCGCTGGTTTGAAGATTGTTGCCTCCAGAATGGCTCACCTCTCTCAAAGAGAGGCAGAGCAGTTCTATGGCGTTCATAAAGACCGTCCTTTCTTCAAGGATTTGGTGAACTTCATGATTTCTGGTCCTGTCATGATTCAGGTTCTAGAGGGTGAAGGCGCAATTGCTAAAAACCGTGATTTGATGGGCGCTACTGATCCTAAGAAGGCAGACAAAGGAACTATCCGCGCTGATTTTGCTGATAGCATTGATGCCAATGCTGTTCATGGCTCTGACGCACCTGAGACAGCTGCTGTGGAAGTTGCTTTTTTCTTCCCAGGCATGAATGTTTTCAATCGTTAATTTTTTAATCCTATTTAACCAATAAGTAGGCGCATTGACCTCCCCGCGCGTAAATCTCTTAGATTTTGACGCTGACCAAATGGCGGCGTATGTCGCGGGGTTAAATGAAAAGCCCTTTCGGGCAAAGCAACTCATGCAGTGGATACACCAGCGTGGTGTAGCTGACATCAACAACATGAGTGATTTAGCAAAAAGCTTTCGGGCGACGCTGCTCGACAAGGCCCAAGTTCTCTCACTTCCCGTTATTAAAGATGAGCAAGCATTTGACGGTACTCGCAAGTGGTTGCTTGACGTTGGTGCTGGTAATGCCGTGGAATCGGTGTTCATTCCCGAGGATGATCGCGGTACTTTATGCATCTCGTCTCAAGCGGGCTGTGCTGTCAATTGCCGCTTTTGCTCAACAGGACATCAAGGCTTCTCCCGCAATCTAACTGCAGGAGAAATCATTGGGCAATTGTGGTTTGCAGAGCATTTGCTCCGCAACGATCCTCATGCAGTCCGTCGTGTGGAAGAGTATCCGACGCCAGGTTGGGAGCATACCGGCCGTGTAATCTCAAATGTAGTAATGATGGGCATGGGTGAGCCATTACTCAATTACGACAATGTTGTGACTGCTTTGCGTTTGATGCTGGATGATCGTGCTTATGGTCTGTCGCGTCGACGCGTTACGGTTTCCACTTCGGGCGTGGTACCCATGATCGATCGTTTAGCGCAAGATTGCCCAGTGGCTCTAGCCGTTTCGCTGCATGCTCCGAACGATGCTTTGCGGGATCAACTTGTTCCTTTGAATCAAAAATATCCCTTAAGAGAATTGCTTGCTGCTTGCGAAAGATATTTGCCCTTCGCCCCAAGAGATTTCTTAACATTTGAGTATTGCATGCTTGATGGTATTAACGATTCGGATATTCAAGCTAAGGAGTTGGTGCGCCTGCTTGCCAACATTAAGTGCAAAATCAATCTCATCCCATTTAATCCATTCCCAGAGTCTGGACTAAAGCGCTCCTCACACCAGCGAGTTAATACCTTTGCTGGCATTCTTTTGGATGCCGGAATGGTGGCAACAGTTCGTAAGACCCGGGGAGACGACATCGCCGCTGCCTGCGGTCAATTGGCTGGGGATGTAGTGGATCGTACGCGAGTGCGTGAACGTGCGGTCCATGACAACGAGATTGTTATTCCTGAGCAGCCAGTACAGTGGCTTAATCGTTTAGATGATTGATTTAAAGACACATTTCATGACTGATTCTGTTAACACATCCCCTAAGCCGCCATTGGGACCAGCACCTAAGAGGTCAACTCGTCAAGCTAAAGTGACTTGGAAAACGAACATCATTACGGTAGGTGGTGATGCGCCTGTACGTGTCCAGTCTATGACCAATACCGATACTGCTGACGTTATCGCAACGGCAATACAGGTAAAAGAACTGGCGCGTGCGGGTTCTGAGATGGTGCGTATTACTGTTGATACACCAGCTGCAGCGGCAGCGGTACCTTACATCCGTGAACAGTTAGACAAGATGGATGTATTGGTTCCATTAATTGGTGATTTTCATTACAACGGCCACACTTTATTAAGTGACTATCCAGAGTGTGCGAAGGCCTTGTCAAAGTACCGCATTAACCCAGGAAACGTGGGTAAGGGCGCCAAACGTGATCCGCAGTTTGCGCAAATGATTGAGGCTGCTTGTAAATATGACAAGCCCATTCGGATTGGCGTTAATTGGGGTAGCTTAGATCAAGATCTATTAGCTAGCATTATGGATGGCAATGCAGCACTTGCAAACCCAAAGACCGCTCAAGAGGTGATGATTGAAGCCTTGATTCAGTCGGCCTTGCAGTCTGCGGAAAAAGCAGTTGAGCTGGGCATGAATCCAGATCAAATATTGCTCTCATGCAAAGTCAGCAATGTGCAGGATTTGGTGGCGGTTTATCGTGATTTATCACGTCGCTCTGATTACCCATTGCATTTAGGTTTAACCGAAGCGGGTATGGGTAGTAAGGGGATTGTTTCTTCTACTGCAGCCATGGCAATTTTGTTGCAAGAAGGTATTGGCGATACGATTCGGGTCTCTTTAACGCCTGACCCTGGTGCCCCTCGTGAGAACGAAGTGATTGTGGCCCAAGAGATTTTGCAAACGATGGGTTTGCGTAATTTCACGCCAATGGTAATCGCTTGTCCAGGTTGTGGTCGAACTACTAGTACTACCTTTCAAGAGCTGGCGGCCAATATTCAGTCTTACTTGCGTCAGCAAATGCCGATTTGGAAAAAAACCCACCCTGGAGTAGAGGAGATGAATGTTGCTGTGATGGGTTGTATTGTGAATGGCCCGGGTGAGAGTAAGCACGCTAATATAGGTATTTCTTTACCGGGAACAGGTGAAACGCCTGCAGCGCCGGTATTTGTGGATGGTATTAAGGTTAAAACTTTGCGCGGTGAAAACATTGCGCAGGAATTTCAAGCCATTGTTGATGAATATG
>JALRHB010000101.1 GCA_023253245.1 Polynucleobacter sp.
AAGGAAACCTTAGTAATCAGATATACCCTCTGGACAGCAAATATGAGGGCGTCCAAGGGTCCCAATCTCAGTTCAGTCCACTGCTCAGCAGGTAAGGGCTGAGGCAATATTCCCAGCGCTTTCATGGGGTCGGAATCAGGCGTAATGAGGGGTAAATCTTCCCTCCTAAAAACTTTAGTAAAGCGACCCCCAGAGGAATCTGTTAACTCCAAAGCAAACCCCTGCTCACCAGCTAAGGCATCGAGCAGATGCCAGCGCAAGGCATTCCAACTCACAATAGGGTCAAATTCTTGAGAGGCCGGCAGTTCATCAGCATTGCCAGATAGCAATTTCCATCCCAGCACTTGATCATCTACCGCAAGCCCAAGCTTAGCGGCAACCGAACTTTCAGGGGGAGCCTGCAGGCGAGCGGGTAGTTGCGGAACCCCGGTTATATAAATCACTGAAAATAAAACGATCGCCAGCAGAAAGTTGGCTAAAGGGCCTGCAGCCACAATCAAAGAACGCTGCCATAGCGGCTTTACATCGAATGATGCCGAGCGATCGGCCTCATGAATAACTTGTTGACTATCTCTCCCATCGAGCAACTTGACATATCCACCCAGAGGAATAGAAGCAATAACCCACTCGGTCCCATTATTAGCGCGATAGGTATACAGCGGTTTTCCAAACCCCAAGGCAAAACGCAGGACTTTGACACCACATAAGCGAGCCACCGAGAAATGGCCATATTCATGAAAACTAACTAGCACACCGAGAGTGACTAAAAATGCAGCGAGAGTCATTAAAGCTTGCATAGCAATACTCTATCGAATGAAGCGTTGGACAAAATGGCGAGCCGTATCACGCGCTAGCCCATCCACCTGCAAAATAGTCTCTAAAGAATCTGCTTGAATCGGCGCGACGGCATCCAGAGTGCGCTCCACGACCTGAGGAATTTTTAAATAGGGTAAGCCTGAGTCTAGAAAGGCTGCAACTGCAATCTCATTGGCCGCATTTAATATCGCTGGGGCTGTACCTCCTATGCTTGCAGCAGAAAAAGCTAGATTCAGACAGGGAAATTGAGAAAAATTGGGCTCTAAAAAACTCAAGCTAGCTAATTGAGTCAGATTCAATTGACTAACCCCCGCATCAATTCGTTCTGGCCATGCCAAGCCATAGGCAATGGGAGTGCGCATATCTGGCTGCCCCATTTGCGCTAGGACAGAGCCATCGCGATAACGAACCATGGAATGAACCACGCTTTGCGGATGAATAAGAACCTTGATCTTATCCAAAGGTAAACCAAATAACCAAAAAGCTTCAATCACTTCAAGCCCTTTGTTCATCATGGTTGCCGAATCCACTGAAATCTTTCGGCCCATCACCCAGTTCGGATGAGCGCAAGCTTGTTCAGGCGTAATGTCTGACAAACTAGAAACTGGCAAATCTCGAAATGGACCTCCCGATGCTGTTAACCAGAGTTCCTCCACCCCAAAATGATCTGAAGGCGATTGTGTAAAGCGATCGGGTAGACATTGAAAAATGGCATTGTGTTCGCTATCAATCGGGAGCAATTCACCGCCACCCTCCTTCATGGCCTGCATAAATAAATTGCCCGACATTACAAGAGCCTCTTTATTTGCTAGTAATACCCGTTTACCAGCTTTGGCTGCAGCAAGCGTAGGCATCAAACCAGCCGCACCAACAATGGCAGCCATTACGGTATCGCACCCAGATTCAGTTACTGCGGTAATGAGAGCTTGCGAACCATAGAGCACTTGAGTAGAGCTTTGTTGCGCTTGAAGCAATTGACTCAGTTGAGTAGCGCCCTGCGCATCGGCAACCACTGCTATTCGCGGATTGAATTCAAGGCATTGGGCAGCCAGTCGCTCGATTTGTGTAGCCGCAGTGAGTGCAAGGACTTTAAAGCGATTGGGATGTGCTCGAATAACATCTAAGGTATTCACCCCGATCGAACCTGTAGACCCCAGAATGGCGACCTGTCTGACAAGCATTAAATCAATCCAGCTAGTAAAGCCGCAATCGGCATTGTTGGAATTAAGGCATCAACACGATCCAAGACGCCACCGTGACCCGGCAATAAATGACTACTATCTTTGACCCCTGCCAAGCGTTTCAGTTGAGACTCAAAAAGATCTCCAAAGATACTAAAAGCTGTCAAGACGGTGACCATTACAAACATTGGCACCCAACCAAAACGAATGGCCCATGCGCCAAATAGAGTATCACCCAGGGGTAAAAAAGCAACACACAAGAATGCATAGAGGTAGCACAGTAACAAACCACCAAGGGCGCCCTCGATAGATTTACCAGGGCTGATTTGAGCTGCTAATTTACGTTTTCCAAATGCTTTACCAACAAAGTAAGCGCCGATATCAGCAACCCACACTAAGGCCATGGCACTGAGCAAAAATACCAAACCTAACTCACGTAAAAATACGAGCGCAAACCAAGCGGCCGGAAGAATGATGAGTCCCAAAACGCTATAAAAGGGTTTGAATTTTTGCAAAGAGAGATGCATTCCCTTAGCCAATATGAATGGCGCAACAAAAAACCAAAATAGCACCGCCATGACTAATAAGGCGAATTGCCAGGTGACTGCTTGCATACCGAGCAACAATAAGATGATCACTAGGCAAAATAAAGCATATAGCCAAGCAGCAAATTTAGCTTCCGGAGCTATCATCCGACTCCATTCCCAGGCCGCAGCAATCAGCGCCACCAGAAAAAATAAGCCGAGATAAAAAGCAGGCAGTAAAAATAAGATTGGAAGCAATATCGCCAGCAAGACAGTGGCGGTAATGACACGGGTTTTTAACATAAGGGGTTTAGCCCAAGCTTAGACGGCATCACTCATCGACTCAGAAGCAAGCTGAGCACTTGTACGGCCAAAACGGCGTTCACGCTGACTAAACCATTCAAAAGCTTTATGCAACTCAGCTTCATCAAAGTCAGGCCAAAGCACATCAGTAAAATACAGCTCGGTATACGCTAATTGCCATAATAAAAAATTGCTAACGCGCTGCTCACCACCTGTTCGGATGAAAAGATCAGGTTCCGGAGCGTATGCCATCGATAAATAAGGTTGGAGTAATTCTTCAGAAACTTGCTCGGGCTTTAGATTTGGGTTGTGCGCCAAACACTGACGCATCGCTTGCAAAATATCCCAGCGACCACCATAGTTAGCGGCTATCGTAAACGTCAATCCCTTGCAAGCAGATGTTTTTTCTTCAGAAAACTTTACCATCTCCTGAATAGCAGTATCAAAACGACTCAAGTCACCAATCAACCGCAAAGCAATATCATTTTCAGCCAAACGAGATACTTCACTTTTAAGAGACTTCAGAAAAAGCTTCATTAAAAAGCCCACCTCTTCCGGTGGGCGACGCCAATTCTCAGAGCTAAAAGCAAACACAGTTAGATATTCAACTCCCAAACGGCGGCATTCTTGAACAACTTTGCGCACAGCCGTAAGACCTTCAGAGTGCCCCGCCACTCTTGGCATAAAACGCTTACTTGCCCAACGTCCATTGCCATCCATGATGATGGCGACGTGCCTTGGAATAGCGCGCACCTCTGGAACAACTAAGGTGGAGCTGGCGTGCTGGGTCATAAAAATACTCAATAGAAATCAGCTTGACGACTAAACCGTCATGATCTCTTTTTCTTTTTCTGCAACGATCTTGTCAATCTCTACAACAGCCCGATCTGTCATCTTCTGAATATCATCTGTAGCACGACGCTCTTCATCTTCAGAAATTTCTTTGTCTTTAGTCAGGCGCTTGAGATGCTCGTTAGCATCGCGACGTAAATTACGCACGGCAATCTTGCTTTCTTCGCCCTCATTTTTAACCACCTTAGTTAAGTCACGACGACGCTCTTCAGTTAGCGCTGGCATAGGCACACGAATAACCGTACCCTGCGAGGATGGATTAAGACCTAGATCGGAATCCCGAATAGCCTTCTCAACAGCTGCCACCATCGTTTTTTCAAAAGGCTGAACATTAATCGTGCGGGCATCAGCCAAGCCCAAGTTGGCTACCTGACTCAAGGGGGTTGGGTTACCGTAATATTCCACTTGAATATGTTCCAAGATTCCAGGATTCGCGCGACCAGAACGAATCTTGGCCAGATTAGCTTTCAAAGCCTCAAGAGACTTTTGCATCTTTTGATCTGTGGTGGTTTTAATTTCTGCTGCGGACATCAAGCCTCCTATTAAACATGTACTAAAGTGCCCTCAGGCTCACCTTGAACCACGCGCATTAGAGCGCCTGGCTTAAGAATTGAAAACACCTTAATTGGTAATTTGCGATCGCGACACAAAGCAAATGCAGTGGCATCCATCACTTGCAAGTTCTTGATGAGAGCTTCATCAAAAGTAATCGTCTTGTATAAGGTTGCACTAGGATCCTTAACAGGATCTGCACTATAGATACCATCAACCTTAGTAGCTTTGAGCATAACCTCTACACCCATTTCCGCACCACGCAGTGCCGCTGCAGTATCAGTAGTAAAGAAAGGGTTACCAGTACCAGCGGCAAAAATAACTACCTTGCCTTCGCTCAGTGCGCGTATTGCACGAGGGCGAATGTAGGGCTCAACCACCTGATCCATTCGAAGAGCGGACTGCACCCTTGCCTCAACTCCTTTTTGACGCAAAGCATCTTGAAGAGCGAGAGAATTCATCATGGTGGCAAGCATACCCATGTAATCCGCTGTGGCACGATCCATGCCAGCCGCACCACCTGCAACACCGCGAAAAATATTGCCGCCTCCAATCACAATCGCTAGCTCCACCCCACTATTAACTACATCTGCAATTTCTTTAACCATGGAGTCAATAGTGACTGGATTGATCCCGAAAGCATCATCCCCCATCAGGGCTTCACCAGAGAGTTTTAAGAGAACACGTTTGTAGGCTGGCATCGTTATGTTTTCCGTAATTTGCTCAGCAAATGGTTGCTTAGCTTATTGATCTTTAAGTACTTTTAATAATCTTCTCGAATTATAAAGGGCTTAGGACAGATCAAACAAAAGGGCATAGAAACATTGGTTTCTATGCCCTT
>JALRHB010000102.1 GCA_023253245.1 Polynucleobacter sp.
CTTTACTCAAGAGCGCGACACCATAGTGGCCTTTTTGGCCCCAGTACTCAACGTGATAACCAAGTTCTTTGACCATTTCTAGAGGAAATTCACTGTCTTGAACCTTAGTCTCTTGGAGGCCTATAACATCTGGAGCAATAGTATCTCTAACATGCTCTAATTGATGCGGCCTTGCTCTAATACTATTAATATTGAAAGAACAAATCTTCATAATTAACCATAAATAGATTTAAGCTGTTGTGATTGAATAGCGTATTCAGCAGTAATGATGGCTGGGTTGGTCATTAGATGCCCGACATTACGCAAGAATAAAAGTGAGCGACCATGCAAGGTAACAATACCATCCTTAGCATCAACAGCGCCAATAGCCGCAGTGTACTTGCGGTCAGGATTTAGTTGTCGCGTGAAGGTTTTTCCACCCTTGGTAACCTCTTCAACCAAAGTGCCTTTGAGAATACCAAGCCAGTTTTCATAAGCGAGCACTTTGTCATCGGCATCAACAGCCGCAATAGAGTCTTCTAGATCGAGAATAGTCGATAAGGCGGCCTCAACCACCACATCATTAACACCAGCGGGATCGCTTAGACCGATGATTTTGGTTTTATCAATCTGAATATCAATATGAATGCCATTGTTACGAAGTAATAAAGAGCTTGGGGAGGAAGTGCTGCCTTGATAACCAACAAATTGTTTCTCGTCTTTAAGACCAGTAGTGCTGCCATCATTTAATTTGACAGCCAATTTATTACCATCGACCCAATATCCAACCACGTCTTGATAGGAACCTTTTGCTAACGGAACAGCTTGATCTAAAAATTGACGCGCATAGGCGACAACTTTTGCACCACGCACGGGGTTGTAACCACCCGCTTTACTTGCTCCATCCTCCTCTGAAATCACATCTGAACCATACAAGGCATCATAAAGTGAACCCCAACGCGCATTAGCCGCATTCAGAGCATAGCGAGCATTGAGTAAAGGAACCACCAATTGAGGGCCTGCTTGAAGAGCTAACTCATCATCAACATTCTGAGTATCTGCACTGACATCTGCAGGAACGGGCTCGATATAACCAATTTTCTCTAAAAATTGACGGTAAGCAGGCATATCCTTAATTGGACCTGGATGAGCCTTATGCCAGTCGTCGATTTGAGCTTGTAAATGGTCACGTTTAGCAAGCAAAGCCTCGTTTTTAGGGGTGAGATCTCTCACGATCTCATCAAAACCCTTCCAAAAATCCGCACTTTTAATGCCTGTACCAGGCAAGACTTTGTCTTCGATAAAGCGATATAAGGGTGTAGCCACTTGAAGGCTGTTACAGGTAGTACGTGCGGTCATGTTGTAAACCTTTGTTTTTTAACAATTTTTTTATATTGAGGACGAAAAAAATACAGTATTGCTGTGCACAAATTATCCATCATTTTTAGAATTTCTTCAAAAAACTCAAGCTTGGAATGGGTGCTGCAGAAGAATCGTTTCATCCCGCTCAGGACCTGTTGAAACCATCGCTATTGGCTTGCCAGCAACTTCTTCAATACGACGCAAGAATTTTTGAGCCTCGACTGGAAGCTTATCCCACTCACGAATACCAAAAGTGCTGCCCTTCCAGCCTGGAAAATCCTCATAAATCGGCTCACAGCGTGTAACCGATTCTGCACCACGAGGCAATACATCCAATTTCTGGCCATCGAGCATATAACCAACGCAGAGGCGAATAGTTTCTAAGCCATCAAGCACATCCAATTTAGTAATACAAAGACCAGATAAACCATTGATCTGAATTGAGCGCTTTAATGCAGCCGCATCTAACCAACCAGTACGCCGTGGGCGACCTGTGACTGAACCAAATTCTTTACCCACCTCGGCCAAACGTATTCCAACTGGATCTTGCTTAGCGGGGTTATCAAAATCATATAACTCACTAGGAAATGGTCCTGCACCAACGCGTGTGCAGTAGGCTTTAGTGATTCCCAAAATATATTGCAATGAATCAGGGCCAACACCAGAGCCTGCAGCCGCATTACCAGCTACGCAGTTGCTTGAGGTCACATAAGGATAGGTGCCATGATCAATGTCAAGCAAGGTGCCTTGAGCACCTTCGAATAATAAGTTTTGACCAGATTGCTCGGCTGCATATAAAGCGCTAGACACATCAACCACCATGGGCTTGATACGTTTAGCGTAAGACATGGCTTCATCTAATGTCTTTTGGAAATCAACTGGTTCGGCTCCGTAATAGTTTGTGAGCATGAAGTTGTGATATTCCAGATTTTCACGCAACTGAGCCGCAAACTTTTCTGGATAAAACAAATCTTGTACACGTAGGGCGCGGCGAGCAACCTTGTCTTCATAAGCAGGTCCAATACCGCGACCAGTTGTGCCGATCTTAGCGTCACCGCGTTTCTTTTCACGTGCATGATCAATTGCGACGTGATAAGGCAGAATCAAAGTGGTTGCTTCTGAAATCTTTAGCCGTGATTGCACATCTAAGCCCGCTTCCTCTAATTCACCGATCTCTTTAAAAAGAGCCTCAGGAGAAAGGACAACACCATTACCGATGTAGCAAATCACATTTTTGTGCATGATTCCAGATGGAATCAATCGCAAAATAGTTTTCTTATCGCCAATAATTAAAGTATGGCCAGCATTATGTCCACCCTGAAAGCGCACTACAGCTTGCGCATGGTCGGTCAGCCAATCTACTACCTTGCCCTTGCCCTCATCACCCCACTGGGTTCCGATGACAACAACGTTACGACCATGAGCTTCTTGCTTTAAAGACATAATGAAAATCCAAAAGGTAATTACAAAATCTGTTAACTAATTATTTCTTGACGACATTCCATGAGTTCGCTTGTTTAAGCAACTCTCGATCACACATATATTCAGCACTTTCTACTTCTTCACCAGGCATTACTTCAACTACAACTTCGCCAGCATTACGCAATTCGGCAATTTTTGCTGATAAAGCAGGATCAGAGCTCCAAGGGGCAACGATGGCCGACTTGCGAGGGGCAGATGGCGCAAGATTAGCCAAAGTGAGCAAGTCTAATGAAAAACCAGTTGCAGGACGTGAGCGCCCAAAAGCCTGACCGACGTGGTCATAGCGACCACCACGGGCGATCGGTTGCGGCAACTGATCAACATAAGCAGCAAACATCACACCACTGTGGTACTGATAGCCACGTAAGTCCGCTAGATCAATGCTAATCTCAACTTCGTCAGACAAAGAGGCAACTGCTGTTGCTAACATGTTTAATTGAGCTAATGCATCATCAATTAGTTGGTGCTTGGGCAACATGCCCTTTGCACTTTTTAATACTTCTTCGCAAGGGCCATTGCACTGGGTTAACGCAACTAAAGCTTGGGCTGTTTTAGCCGGCAAACATTGAGCCCACTGCGCTAAGCGTGGTCGATCTTTACTTTGCAACAAAGCAAACATTGCAGAAATATCTTCTTTGGCAAGATTGTGACCCTCCAAAATTCCTGCTAATACGCCGGCGTGAGAGAGGTCAAAATAGACTTTATTTAAACCTGCAAGGTTCAATGTTTTAAGCAGCAGAGAAATTGCTTCGAAATCTGCCTCTTTAGTAGCGCAGCCATAAATCTCTGCACCAAGCTGCAATTCTTCGCGAGTAGCACTCCCTAATGGCGCTCTAGCATGTGCAATAGAGCCGGCATAACACAGGCGCGTAACACCTTTACGATTGAGCAAATGCGCATCGATTCGGGCAACCTGAGGAGTCATATCAGCTCGTAGACCTAAGGTACGTCCAGATAGTTGATCTACCAACTTGAAGGTTTGTAAATTTAGGTCGGCGCCAGTGCCGGTTAATAAAGAATCTAAAAACTCCAATAGGGGTGGCGCAACTAGTTCATAGCCATAGGATTGGTACAAATCCAAAATTGCCCGACGCAGCGCTTCTACTTTGCGAGCCTCAGGCGGCAAAACATCCGCAATGTCTTCAGGAAGTAACCAACGATTCATCAGCAATCAGATCCACTATTTAATTTTTCTTGTTCAAGAACTTGAAGAACTCACCGTTTGGCTCAACCACCATCACATCTCTCTTATCTTTAAAAGAGTTACGGTATGCCTGAAGACTTTGATAAAACTGAGCAAACTGAGGATCACGACCAAATGCATCAGCATAGAGCGCTGTTGCCTTGGCATCACCAGCACCTTTGATCTTCTGTGCCTCACGATATGCTTCAGCTAAGATCGTGTCACGCTGACGTTCTGCGTTTGCCCTAATTTTGTCAGACTCGGCGGCTCCCATAGACCGAAGCTCATTGGCAACTCGCTTACGCTCAGCTTCCATCCTTCTATAGACAGAGTCACTGATTTCAGCCAAGAGATCTACACGTTTGAGGCGCACATCGACAATTTCGACGCCAATATCAGAAGCGTCATCAGCAACTTTCTTGCGAATACCTTGCATGACTTGCTCGCGCTGATCAGAAATAATCTCTCTCACAGTTCGCTTGGTGAACTCTTCATTTAATGCCGAGCGTACTAATTGGGTTAAGCGATCTTGTGCCAAACGCTCATCGCCTTTAAAGCTCACGAAGAACTTACGTGGATCAACAATGCGCCACTTCACATAGGAATCGACCAGAAGATTTTTCTTTTCGGCAGTAATAAAGCGCTCTGCCTCAGGATTATCAATAGTCAAAATACGACGATCAAAGAAGCGCACGCTTTCAAAAGGCGCTGGATATTTGAACTGAAGTCCAGGTTGCTCAATCACTCGCACGATTTGCCCGAAAGCAAAAACCACCGCGAAATTACGCTGATTAACAACAAAAATACTCGAAGATAAAACATACCCCAAAGCAATAAAGCCAGCAATTGCGGCCAAGAGACGATTAGCATTCATTATCTTGCATCCCCTCTATCACGACTTCTTAAACCATCGCGTTTATCTGTTACGCCACCAAAGCTGGGCGCATATGAAGAGCTTGTATTTGCGCTATTAGCAAATGGTGCGGCTGGAGCTCCCGTAGTACCGCCAACTGTAAC
>JALRHB010000103.1 GCA_023253245.1 Polynucleobacter sp.
GGATCTACGCCAGAGCGTGCAACAGCCTCTTTCATAACAATACCGCCCAGCTCAGAAGGCTCGAAACTACTGAGGGAACCATTAAAAGATCCAATTGCGGAACGAACTGCACTTAAGACAACGACATCACGACTCATAACAATCCCCTTTACAAAGCCCCTCAAGGCTCAATCAAAAGCCCAGAACTGGGCGTAAATTCCATTTTTATTCAAATAGTCAAGTTTCGGCTATTAGGTCATGCCCTTGGGAGCTAATAGCTGTAACTTTAATGATATCGCCAACGCGATAACGTTTTGACGGCTTTGTGGGGGGCAAGACTCGTACTAAACCATCGATTTCAGGGGCATCTGCTATAGATCGCCCAATCCCGCCAGATTCATCAAGCTTATCAATAATGACCTGAATACGTTTGCCTATTTTTTTAGCAAGCCGGCTGGTTGATATTTCCTCTGCATTGGCCATAAATCGAGCGCGACGCTCTTCACGAATCGCATCTGGCACAGGATCATCCAATTGATTAGCGGAGGCACCTTCAACCGGTGAGTATGCAAAACAGCCTGCACGATCAATTTGAGCTTCATCTAAAAAATCAAGTAAATACTGGAACTCTTCTTCAGTTTCACCGGGAAAGCCAGCAATAAAAGTACTGCGAATAACTAAATCGGGGCAAGCAGCCCTCCAAGCGGCAATACGTTCAATGTTCTTTTCCCCGCTTGCCGGACGCTTCATGCGCTTGAGCACATCTGGATGTGCATGCTGGAGTGGGATATCTAAATAGGGCAACACGCCATAGCCATGATCAGAGAATTGCGCCATCAAAGGGAGAATGTCATCAACATGAGGATAAGGATAGACATAATGTAATCGTACCCATGCTTGATGTTCCCTGGCAATTTGATTGAGCGCATTGACTAGATCATACATACGAGTTTTAACAGGTTTGCCATCCCAAAAGCCTGTGCGGTACTGAATATCAACACCATAAGCACTGGTATCTTGAGACACCACCAATAATTCTTTAACACCTGATTCAAACAATTTTTTTGCTTCAAGCAGTACCTCACCAATAGGTCGAGACACTAGATCACCACGTAAGCTTGGAATAATACAAAAAGTACAACGATGATTGCAGCCCTCAGAAATCTTAAGGTATGCGTAATGTTTAGGGGTGAGTTTGACGCCAATTGGAGGTAATAAATCGGTAAATGGATCATGAGGTTTTGGCAAATGCAGGTGAATTGCCTGCATCACCTCATCGGTAGCATGAGGGCCTGTAACTGCGAGCACTTTAGGATGAATGCTCTGAATAAGGTCGCTACCATCAGCGTTTTTGCGTGCGCCCAAGCAACCAGTCACAATGACTTTGCCATTCTCAGAAAGCGCCTCTCCAATGGCGGCTAGACTTTCCTCTACTGCAGAATCAATAAAGCCACAAGTATTAACGACAACTAAATCAGCGCCAGCATAATCTTTGGCCGTCTCATATCCCTCGGCACTTAATTGCGTGAGAATAAGTTCAGAATCAACTAAAGCTTTAGGACAGCCTAAGGAAACAAAACCAACTTTACCTGCCACAACTATTCTTTTTCAGTCTTTGTTGCTGAAGGTGTGAAAGGAAATCCCCCAAAAAGCCCCGGGGAGTTTTGCATCTGCTCTTGCATCTTTACAAATAAATCTTTGCTCTGCTCCATATAATTCCCCATCAGACTTTGCATCATTGGGTTTTGGAGATTCATCATCTTTGCCCACGCTTCAGGCGTACTTCCAGCGGCCAAGCCTTGAGTCTGATCACCAAGCTTGTTGTGAATGTCTACAAAAGACTGCAATGTTTTTTCTAAATAACTACCCATTAAGCCTTGCATAGAATTGCCATAAAAACGAATAATTTGAGAAAGCATCTGCGTAGAAAATACTGGCGCACCACCGGCCTCTTCCTCCAGAATGATTTGCAACAGAATATTGCGAGTGAGGTCATCATCTGTTTTAGCGTCAACTACACAAAAAGGATCACCAGACATCACTAAATTTTTGATGTCGGCCAGCGTTACATAGGTGCTGGTTTGGGTGTCATATAAACGACGATTGGGATATTTCTTAATCAGACGGGAGTCACCAGTCTTTTTTGAACGCGTAGCCATTATGTTTTCCTAACTCTTGATACTGCAATGCAACATCGGCATAGTTTATCTCTAGTTTGATCTAAAGGTAAATATGCCGATGTGCTTACTACCAAAACAGCGATTTAAAGCTGCTTTAGCCCGTATGTAGACCACCATTTAAGGAGAAGTCAGCGCCAGTAGCATAGCCGCCATCCTCAGAGGCAATCCAGCAGCAGATCGAGGCTATCTCTTCCGGCGTCCCTAAACGTTTCACAGGCACTCCAGCAATAATCTTTTCCAACACATCCTCACGAATTGCTTTAACCATATCAGTGCCAATGTAACCAGGAGATACGGTATTGACGGTCACACCCTTGGAGGCAAGTTCTTGTGATAGAGCCATCGTAAAGCCATGCAGACCTGCTTTAGCAGTTGAGTAGTTAGATTGACCAAACTGACCCTTTTGGCCATTGACTGAGGAAATATTAATAATCCGACCCCAACCATTGTCAGCCATGCCATCCACTACTTGCTTTGTAACATTAAATAGTGAATTGAGATTGGTATCGATAACTGCCTTCCAAGCCTCAGGGGTCATTTTGCGGAAAACGCTGTCACGTGTAATGCCGGCGTTGTTCACCAAAACATCGACTCGACCAACTTCCGCTTTAACCTTATCAAACGCAGCAACAGTACTATCCCAATCTGAAACATTACCCTCAGACGCAATGAAGTCAAAACCCAAAGCTTTTTGCTCTGCTAGCCAGCGATCCTTACGTGGAGAATTTGGGCCACAACCCGCGATAACCTTAAAGCCATCCTTAGCCAAGCGTTGACAAATCGCGGTACCAATTCCACCCATACCGCCGGTTACATATGCAATCTTTTGTGACATGTGATTCCCCTTATAAAAACGAATTATGCAGCTGCTGTTAATTTTTCTTTCACGTACTTACCAGGCGCAGCTTCTAGTTTTTTGTATCGTGCGTTACCAAACGTTTTGCTAGCTTGAATTCTCTTGCCGCCAAATTGCTCCAACCATTGAGCATAGTTAGGCCACCAACTACCCTTAATATCCTTAGCTGCTGCTAACCACTCATCTGCGGATTTTGCTAGCTTGTTATTTTCAAAATAATGACGTTTATTTTTAGCGGGGGGATTAATGACTCCAGCAATGTGGCCAGATGCGCCTAAAACAAAACGATTCTTACCCTTAAGAATGTGGGTTGATTCATATGCTGATTTCCAAGGTACGATGTGGTCATCGTGAGATGCGTAGATATAGGCTGGAACGGTAATCTTGCCAAGGTCAACTTTTTCACCACAAACAGTCAATTTACCTGCTTGTACTAATTCATTTTGCAAGTAGGTATGTCTTAGATACCAGCAATACATCGGTCCCGGTAGATTGGTAGAGTCGCCATTCCAATAGAGCAAATCAAATGGCGGTGGTGAATTACCTTTAAGATAGTTCTCAACTACGTAATTCCAAACCAAGTCATTGGGTCTTAAAAACGAGAAGGTGTTGCCAAGCTCTAAGCCAGACATCATGCCGTAATGACCGCCTTCCCCACCAATGGTGGATTCACGCAACTTGACCATAGCTTCGTCAATAAATACATCCAAAATGCCGGTATCACTAAAGTCTAGAAGGGTTGTTAGTAAAGTTAGGCTGGCAACAAAATTTTTCTTACGAGCAGCCAGCACAGCTAATGCAGTTGCCGTTAAGGTACCTCCAACACAAAAGCCCAGCACATTAATTTGGTCTACACCACCAATATCCTTCACAACCTCAATTGCCTTAATGACGCCATCTCCTACATAGTCATCCCAAGTAATCTTAGACATGGCTGCATCTGGGTTTTTCCACGAGACGAGGAAAACGGTATGGCCTTGCTCAACCATATAGCGCACTACTGAATTATCAGGCTGCAAATCCAAAATATAGTATTTATTAATACATGGGGGCACCATTAAATAGGGGCGCTCAAACACTGTTTCTGTTAATGGTGTGTATTGAATAAGCTCAAACAAGTCATTACGGAACACGACCTGACCTGCAGTGGTTGCGATATTTTTACCAACCTCAAAAGCAGTCTCATCTGTTTGCGAAACCTTACCTTTTTTCAAGTCACCCAAAAGATTGACTATGCCATTTTGAATGGATTGCCCTTGGGTGCTAATAATGTTTTCAAGAACTTCTGGATTAGTGGCAATAAAGTTAGATGGTGACAGAGCATCAATCATTTGCTCTGTAGCAAAGAGAATTTTCACCTTCGTTTTTTCATCAGCCTCTACCGCTTTTGCGAGAGCCAGTAAGTGCTTGGAGTTGAGTAAATACGTTGCGGCAATCGTCTTGCTCCAAGATGAATGCCATGCTTTGCCAGAGAAGCGACGATCTTTGACCTCAATGGCCTCCGGATTAGTAGCAAGATGTGCTAATTCAGCGAAATACTCTTTTTGAATTTCTGCCAAACGCTCTGGCGGAATTAATGCCATATGGTGGGGCGCTAAAGCTGGCGCCACGCCCGGGTTCATGCCTGAAAACATAATAATCTCGTAAAGTTAATCGGTTAATTCTCCATCTAACAAGGCAATAGAGTTATACGCACTAACCCTAGCCCAAGGGCTAATTTAACGATAACTACTCAATATTACGCAGGAGAAATCCAAATGAATGATGCAAATCGGCCCGTTACCCCATCACGACGATAGGAAAAAAAGCGTTCTGAATCTGTGAATGTGCAAAAACCACCACCTTCAATACAATTAATTCCTATTGCATGCAAACGATCTTTAGCCAAAAGATATAGATTGGCTAAATACTTTCCAGGAGTATTTTTAATTGGGATGAATGCCTGTTTAATCACTCTATCCCCCTGCGGCAGGAAAGCCTCTAATACATCCTGACCAACCT
>JALRHB010000104.1 GCA_023253245.1 Polynucleobacter sp.
GCAAAGCCTGGGACCACTCCGCGATGGTCAAGGCACTAGAGAAGCTCGCGAACTTTGAGATGGGGAAGTAGGGGAATGACTAAAACTTTAATTGTCTACTTACACGGCTTTCGTTCATCACCGCGTTCTTCAAAAGCAATGGTGACAGGTGAGGCAATCAAAACACTGAGTAGCAATGAGCATTCCTATGAATGGTATTGTCCTCAATTATTGGCATCGCCAAAGCAATCTATGTTGATGGTGACCGGCCATATCGATCAATCTGACGCAGATCAGATCATTGTTATCGGCTCTTCATTAGGTGGTTTTTATACAAATTATTTGGCAGAGAAATATCAATGCAAAGGAATTGCGCTCAATCCAGCAGTGTATGCCGCTAGAGAATTAGAGCCACATGTTGGCATGATGACAGAGTATGACAGCAACAAGCCTTTTGATTTTAAGGCAGAATATATCGATGAATTACGGGCTCTACAAGTTGAAAAAATCACCGATCCGAATCGATATTTTTTAATTGCCGCTAAGGGCGATGAATTGCTGGACTGGAAGGAAATGGTAGCTTTTTATAAGGGTGCAAAGCAACTGGTATTGGAAGGCAGCAACCACGGAATTGCCGACTATTCCGACCATCTACCCAAGGTAATCGAATTTATTAAGAATTAGCCTTTTATTGACCACATTTGTTTCTCATTTCTCGAACAGCCGCAGAACATCCATATGGATACTAATCGTAGCCATTGTTATTTCTGTTTTAGGCCATCTTATTTTATTTTTCGGGATTCCATTCTTTTCATTTCGAAGTGCTCCCCCAATATCTGAAGACCTAATAATCAAAACAGACTTAAGGGTTGAACCACCTCAGAAAATTCAAATGTCGAGCGCCCCCAAAAAAAGGGCGCAACCCAAAACTACCAATACTGTTTCATCCGATACATTGCCTGACGGCAAGGACAATCAACAAGGAAAGAAGGGGGGCTTAGGAGATCAAACGGGTCAAGCTTTTCAGCTCCCAGAATCTGGCACCTACTATTTTGATGCATATGTAGATGGTCAGCTTTATCAAACAGCGCAACTTGATTGGATTGCGCTGGGCGATCAATATCGCCTGTACATCAACATTCCTTATGCAATAGTGGGGCCGTTTATATTTGAATCACGTGGTTCAGTAGATGCCTACGGAATTGCACCAGCAATTTACTGGACACAAAGAGGGGATAAACCACCACGTTACTCTCGGTTTGATCGAGATGGTAGTGGTAATGGGAAAATGTACTTTTCTGAAAAACCAGATCACACCCCAGATATTCTGCCGGGGACGCAAGATCGTTTTAGCCTCATGTTTCAGCTTGCCTCATTACTTAATGGCAGTGACAAAATTGATGAGGCTGGATCCATTCGTGGGATTCCAGTAGTTGATTACAACACCTTAGAGATGTGGCAATTTAAGAGTTACGGTGAAAATGAGTCTGAGGACATACCCAGCTTAGGAAAATCGATTAACCGCCACTATGCATTGATGCAACGTGAAAGTAGTCCCTATAAACGCCAAGTTGATATTTGGTTGGCAAAAGATTTAGACTGGCTACCCGGCAGAATGCGCTCATTAGAATCAAATGGCCGCGTGCTAGAGCTAATCTTCAAACAAAGAGCGCCCATTGATAGCTCTAAGCTCATCAACTAGGATCTTGTTTAGTAGGGTCAAGACCCTGGATTAGTTTTCTGATTAGATCTACCCAATAAAGCACCCATCATTGTGTAAAGGGCAGCGCCTGATAGGGATACTGCAAATATGCCAGTAAATGAAATGATTATGGGGATAATCTTCCAACGCTCAATCAAGGTGTAGTTACCAAATCCAACGGTGGTATACATTTCACCAGCAAAATAGAGTGTCTGGAGGTTAGTTGGGAAAACCTGCAGGCCAATGCAAATATAAGTCCAGGCAATAATTTCTAAAAGATGTATGGCAATAATCAGCAATATCGCCAAGAAATAGGACAAGAAATTGGCTCCATAAACCTTTTTATTCTGAAGCTTGTCATCAATCCAGTGAAAAATACCCGCAATAACTAAAACTGCAACGCCATGCAATGTCAGTATCAAGCATGCGATGATTAGTAAAAAGACGATGTCGCTATTACCGATGTCTGCATTAACTTCGGCAAAAAGGGTGCTAAGACTGGGAAGAGAGTTAAGACCGGGCAGTCTTTCTAATAAATTGGCAAAGGTCATGACAGGTAATAGGCTTTTCTAGGCAAACTTCTTATTTGACATAATAATGATTATACGCAATATTCATATATCAATTAAGTAGGTGTCTTTTTGGGGCCACCAGGATATTGCTGTTTATAAAGCTTCTCCCAGCGGGACTTTAGGCCATCTCGAATGTCATCTTTACTAAATAATTCTGCAACGTCAATTGCGCTATAACCCTCATGGTTGCGCATCTTCAAATCGGCACCTTTATCTAGTAGAAATTTAATCAGCTGATCATTTCCAGAGCTTACTGCCATCATCAAGGGAGTTGTTTCACTTGGACTGAGTGCATTGATCTTGGCGCCATTGGCAACGAGAAATTCGGCAACTTCGAGCTTGCCGGTGGCGCAAGCGTAATGCAATGGAGCCCAACCAGTCTTATTTACATCGACTTTCTTATCCAACACTAATGCTTTAACTACTGGAAGTTCTCCCTCGATAGATGCAAGCATCAATGGCGTTTCACCAGATTTATTCGGTAAATTTGGGTCAATCGCAGGATTAGACAATAAAAGATCAATAACCTTCATGGACTTGTCCCTAATAGCTACAACTAGCATCGGATTACCTTTAGGGTCAATCGCATTTGGGCTGACTCCAGCCTTGAGAAGATCCTTTATTTCAGAAACATCATCAAATTTAGCCGCCTTGGTGAAATCATCAATTTGAGCAGCGTTTTGGGCAAAAGCAATGCTGCTGGCAACAATCATGGCACCTAAAACAAGGCTTTTAAATTTAAACAAACTTCTCATAAAGATTCTCTATTTATCTGAAAACATTGAAAAAAATTAGAACTTGTTCTCTCAGCAAGTTCTTCAACCGGCAGCCCTTTTAAATTGGCAATAAACTCACCAACTTTAGAGACCCAAGCGGGTTCATTCGTTTTACCACGGTAAGGAATGGGAGCCAGATATGGCGAGTCAGTCTCAATCAGCATTCGCTCCACTGGGACCTGCCTACAAGTTTCTTGCAGATCTTTAGCACTCTTAAAGGTCACAATTCCTGAAAAGGAGATATAGAAACCCATTTCCATGGCTGCTTTTGCAACAGCAGTACTCTCTGTAAAGCAGTGCATTACCCCACCAATCTGATCAGCACCCTCCTCCTTCAAGATTTTCAAGGTGTCCTCAGATGCTGAGCGAGTATGGATAATCAAAGGCTTGCCAGAGGCAATAGCAGCCCTAATATGGGTTCTAAATCGCTCTCTTTGCCATTCCATAGAGTCGTAGCTACGCTCGCCCATGCGGTAGTAATCCAAACCAGTTTCTCCAATAGCAATAATTTTGGGGTGTCTTGCTTCAGATACTAAAAACTCAATGCTGGGTTCTGGCGTGTCTTCATAATCGGGATGAACCCCCACGGATGCATAAAGATTCGAATGAAGCTCTGCCAACTGGCGAACTTTAGGAAAATCTGGGATGTCAACCGAAACGCAAAGCGCATGACTAACCTTAGACAGGGCCATATTCTCCAAAACCTCTGGCAAACGAGCTTGGAATTCAGGGAAATCGAGATGGCAATGTGAGTCTACAAACATAGACTGTTATTTTAATCTTCAAATACCTGTTGATATTGGGAGAGTAATGCCTCAAGTTGGACTCGTGCTGCAAGGGGGTGATTTTCATGGCGCCTTGCGAATATTAAGGCCTTCCAAAGACGCAGCAATTTGGGCAGACGTATTTGTTGTACGAGAGATTTCATGGTCGGCTCATGCTTTGGATAAAAACGTGGGTGCCCAAGCTGGGCAACACTTTGCAGATCTGAGACCCAGCGCTGCATAGATGCTAGTAATACCGAATAGTTAGCCTTGTGAATTTTCTCGGCCGCAACAAGCCAATGAATATTTTTTCCTTGCGCCAAAGATTGCAGCAAAGAATGTGATGCGAGAATAGAAATTGAAAGCTCATCCTTGTCATCTTGATGATGACGTGCAATTAATGAATCGAGCACCGCAAAAGGCGCCCCTCCCTGCTCATCATAGATTAACTCAACATCGCTGCTTTTGGTCTTTATCTCGGGAATTCCCTTTAGCCGCTCCTCTAGCCATTGCAAGCCCATTTGGCGATTAGGTCTTGGTGCTGCAATTAGACGGCAGCGCGAGCGAATGGTTGGTAAAACACGATCAAGACGGTCGGCAAGCAAAATAAAAATTGTGTTGTTGGGCGGCTCCTCTAAGGATTTGAGAAGCGTATTCGCAGCATCAGAGCGCAATAGTTCCAGTGGATAGAGCAAAATTACACGATATCCACCGCGGTGAGATCCAATTGACAGGCCCTCAATTGCACTACGTGTTTCTTCAATCGATATATTTTTTTTCTCTTTTTTATCGCTTGCCTCGATATCTGCCTCAATATGACTTTGTTTGGTCTTTTTGGGCAAATCTCCATCTACCTCAAAGTCGCTATGTGGCAAATGTTTGCGATGAGTCTCTGGAACTAATGCAATGAAGTCAGGATGATTGCCAGAAGAAAACCAAAGGCAGGCCTCACACCGATTACAAGGCCTGCGCTCCTGGGAATCACCCTCACACAATAGCGCTTTGGCCAATTCAATTGCAAACTCAAATTTACCAATGCCAGATTGGCCGTGTATGAGTACAGCGCTAGGTAGCGATTTCAAATCAATGGAATTCCAAATTGGCTCGAGCCAAGGGGGAATCGGCATTAATTTCTTGTCTACTGA
>JALRHB010000105.1:0-4383 GCA_023253245.1 Polynucleobacter sp.
ATGGAGACCGAAGCCGAATTGCTGCGATTACGCGATTTGTAACCGATATCATGCTCTCAGCCCCGTCTATTGTGATTGGTCTATTTGTTTATGCATTTTTTGTAGCGCAGATTAAGCACTTTTCTGGTTGGGCTGGCACGATAGCTCTGGCCTTAATTGCTATTCCGGTGGTAGTGCGAACAACTGAGAATATGTTGCGTTTAGTGCCAGGAAGCTTACGAGAGGCTGCCTATGCTCTAGGTACCCCTAAGTGGAAAGTAGCTCTGATGATTACTTTACGTGCTGCTCAAAGTGGTGTAATCACTGGTGTGCTGTTGTCACTTGCGCGTGTTAGTGGAGAGACCGCGCCATTACTCTTTACAGCCCTAAATAATCAATTTTTCTCGACCAATATGAATGCACCAATGGCCAATTTGCCAGTGATGATTTTTCAGTTTGCAATGAGTCCTTACGATAATTGGGTAAAT
The DNA here is from genome assembly GCA_023253245.1 of Polynucleobacter sp. Lineage (GTDB taxonomy): Bacteria > Pseudomonadota > Gammaproteobacteria > Burkholderiales > Burkholderiaceae > Polynucleobacter. Next base: position 468 of record JALRHB010000105.1, read on the forward strand.
CTTGCTTGGGGTGGGGCTCTTTTAATTACCTTTGCAGTGCTTGGTTTAAACATCCTTGCACGTGTCGTGTTCCGCGAGAAGGTTCAAGGTTAATGAGTATTATGAAAACCATGTTTGACTTAAATACGATTGATAGTCAAGGAATAAGAATGAACGAAACAACAATGCCTGAAAAAATTGATGTTAAGAATGCCTTGGAAGTTCGTAATCTGAACTTCTACTATGGATCATTCCAGGGGCTAAAGGACATTAACTTGAATATTGAGGAGGGCAAAGTAACGGCATTTATTGGGCCTTCTGGTTGCGGTAAATCAACTTTGCTGCGCACTTTGAATCGCATGTATGACCTATACCCTGGTCAACGCGCAGAAGGGGAGATTAATTTTTATGGCCAGAATATTTTGGCGCCAGGACAAGATTTAAATCTGTTGCGCTCACGTATCGGCATGGTTTTTCAAAAACCAACTCCATTCCCAATGTCAATTTACGAGAATATTGCTTTCGGTGTGCGCTTGTATGAAAAACTCTCCCGTTCTGAGATGGATGAGCGTGTAGAGTGGGCTTTGAATAAGGCTGCTCTGTGGAATGAGGCTAAAGACAAGCTTAATCAGAGTGGTCTTTCTCTATCCGGTGGTCAGCAACAGCGTTTGTGTATCGCTCGTGGGGTTGCGGTAAAGCCTTCTGTGATTCTCTTGGATGAGCCAACTTCAGCCTTGGATCCAATTTCAACCGGAAAGATTGAGGAGCTGATTAACGAATTGAAGCATGAATACACCATTGCAATTGTTACTCATAATATGCAGCAAGCAGCCCGCGTATCAGACTACACTGCCTATATGTATCTTGGCAGCTTAATTGAGTTCGGTAAAACTGATGAAATCTTTATTAAGCCTAAGCGTAAAGAAACTGAAGACTACATAACCGGGCGATTCGGTTAATCGGAGATGAATATGCCAGATAAACACCTATCCTCACAATTTGACGCGGATTTAAATTCTCTCTCAAGTAGATTGCTTGAGATGGGAGGTCTTGTTGAATCCCAAATCTCTTCTGCGATGCGTGCATTTACGCAAATGGATATTGATACTTGCGATCTAGTAATTGCTAATGAAAAGACCGTTAATGATCTTGAGATCCAAATCGATATGGCGTGCACCGAATTAATTGCACGTCGTCAACCTACCGCTCGTGATCTACGTCTAGTGATGGCGGTTTCAAAAGCAATTACGAATTTAGAGCGAGCTGGTGATGAGGCAGAACGCGTGGCCAAAAGAACCAAACGCCTGATTGAGTCTGGTGCAACCCAAAATATTAATGTTGCTGAAATCCGATTATCAGGCCAGATGGCTATTTCTTTGCTACGTCGTAGCTTGGATGCTTTTGCCCGTCTTGACACTGTTGCGGCAGCAGAAGTGGTTCAAGAGGATCGCCAGATTGATGAGGAGTTCAAGGGCTTTGTGCGTAAGTTGATCACTCACATGATGGAAGATCCTCATACGATCACTACAGGCTTGGATATGCTCACCATAGCCAAAGCAATTGAGCGTATTGGTGACCACGCAAAAAATATTGCGGAGTTTGTGATCTATATTGCAAAGGGGTCTGATGTGCGTCATATCCCCCATGAAGATTTAGTTCGCGAGGCGAATAAACCGTAACTGCACCCATTAAAGCGGAATTTGCTATGACTCACCGGATATTAATTGTTGAAGATGAGCCCTCGATTGCGGAGTTAATTGCCATTAACTTAAGTCATGCTGGATTTGAGGTGCAAAAAGCACTTCAAACAGATATTGCTCTTAATATGATGCGTGATGCGCTTCCAGATCTATTAATTTTGGATTGGATGCTTCCAGGTAAATCTGGTGTTCAGTTTGCCCGCGAATTAAGGGCAACCGAGCGTACTAGATCTTTGCCAATATTGATGCTTACGGCCAAGAGCGAAGAGAACGATAAGGTTCTAGGGTTAGACTCTGGGGCTGATGACTACGTAACCAAGCCTTTTTCCCCTAAAGAGCTAGTTGCACGTGTAAAAGCTTTGCTACGTCGACAGTTGCCACTAGAAAGCACTGGTCCTCTAGCGGTTGGCCCCCTGAGGCTAGATCCAGTTTCGCATCGTGTAAGTGCGGTATGGCCAAATGAAGAGCCCCAACTTTTATCGCTTGGACCAACGGAGTTTAGGCTCCTGCAATTTATGATGAGCAACCCAGAGAGAGTGCATTCTCGTGAGAATTTGCTTGATAAGGTCTGGGGTAATGAAGTCTACATTGAGGAACGTACTGTAGATGTCCACATCAAAAGGTTGAGGGCGGCCTTGTCACCAGCTGGCTGCGATCGCTTGATTGAAACCGTCCGTGGTAGCGGTTATAGAATCACCAAAACACCTACCCAAACCTGATTTCTAGTAGTTTGCATTTGATTTTTGTTCTCTGCTAGTGCTAATGCTCTAAGATTGCGGGATGCTATCTGTCTTTTTCCGTTTTTTTCTTCTGATTTGCGCAGCTTTTTTCGCTGCTCTGATTGCCCAAACTAATTTTGGCCCTATTACAGGTATTTCAGTTGGGATCGCCTTTCTATCTATCCCGCTCATTTACTCCTATATCAACTTATCGCGTCTTCGAAAATACACTGTCGAGGACCGATTGGAGTCAATGCCTCTTCCTAGTGGCTACTGGGAAGAAGTCTTCTTTTATCTGCAACGCCTTGTTAAAAATTTAAAGTCGCAGATGCTCTCAGTTGAAAAGCAGCATAGTCGTTTTATTGAGGCATTCCAAGCTTCGCCAAATGGCATCATGATGCTAGACGATCAAGATCAAATTGAGTGGTGTAATGCGATCTCAGAGCGCTTCTTTGGGCTTCAATTTAAGCGTGACGTGATGCAGAGAATTAATTTTCTGATTCGCCGACCTGAATTTATTCGCTATCTCCACGCTCGTCATTTTGAGGAGCCCTTGCTTTTAGAGCGCATGGGCCCTAAATCTAACTTGAGTTTGATGTTGCAGGCATTTCCATTTGGTGAAAAGCGTCATTTACTTTTGGTGCAAGATGTTACTGATTTGCAAAAGGCTGACGCTATGCGAAGAGACTTTGTCGCCAATGTTTCCCATGAAATGAGAACCCCAATTACGGTCTTAATGGGATTTCTGGAGACGATCCAATCATTAGATTTAGATAAGGCTCAGCAAGATCAGTATTTTGAGATGATGATGTCTCAGGCTCAGCGCATGAAAAGTCTTGTAGAGGACCTGTTAACTTTGGCTAACTTAGAGGCAAATTCTTTGCCTGCACCAGCCCAGCCAATTCAAATGCAAACGATCATGGCACTTGTCAAGAATGATGCTGAAGCTCTTTCTAAGGGTCGCCACGCATTTCACTTTGCTCATGAAAGCTCTAAAAATATCCTAGGAGAAGAAAGAGAGATTCTTTCGGCATTTGGCAATTTAGTTTCTAATGCTATTCGCTATACGCCTGATGGTGGCTCAATTACTGCATCTTGGAGTGTAAATGCCACTGGGGAAGGTGAATTTTCAGTTACTGATACAGGCCCAGGAATTGCATCTGAGCATCTTTCCCGACTAACAGAGCGTTTTTATCGGGTAGATCGCAGTCGTTCTAGGGATACCGGTGGAACTGGTCTAGGTTTGGCTATTGTCAAACATATCGCAAGTCGGCATCAGGCTCAATTATTGATAGAGAGTGCCCCGGGCCAGGGAAGCACTTTTACAATTCGCTTTCCCAAAGAAAGATTAACAGAGTAGAAGGGAGAATTAATCCTTCTTAATCTTTTTGTCCTTCTTTTCTTTTTTGTCCTTCTTTTCTTTCTTGCGTTTTGATTCCTTGGGCAATTTATCTAATTTACCATTAGCGTAAAGGCACCACACTTTGATTTCTTCTAGAAGTTCAGTGAGGTCTTCAT
>JALRHB010000105.1:4393-4724 GCA_023253245.1 Polynucleobacter sp.
ATAAGTTTTTAAAGTCCTGTAAGCCTATGGCGCCAGACTCTTGAAGCTGTTTTACAGCATCTTCGTACTTATATTCACTCATAAATTTCCACATAAAGTTGTATGAACGGGGTAATCCTAGCAAAGTAATATGACAAAACTAAGATTTTTGATATTCCCGGGGTGAGGAGCATTGTTTGGTTAGTTAAATCGCCAAGTAAAGCCAATTTCAGAGCGAGATGCGTTCCTGCCCATATTGCCTAGTACCAAACCCATAGATAGCTTACAAAATAGAAAATTTTTTAAAATACAGGCCAATTATTACGGCCTGATGTAACCAAGATTGGGTCTA
>JALRHB010000106.1 GCA_023253245.1 Polynucleobacter sp.
CCAATATTGGACTAAATGCCAAAGTGCTAGCAACGACACTTGCGACTACTTGCTTCATGATCTTTTGATTCATAGATACGGCCCTCGTTAGTAGTAAGTCAAAACCCTATTATCAAGCTAGGATGCCTCTTAATAGGGAATATTTGTCTCTCCAGATCTTTATCCAGTGTTTCTCAGTCCAGCAGCGATACCATTAATCGCTATGTGAATACCTCTTTGCACTCGCTCATCCTGATTTCCAGCACGATATCGGCGCACCAATTCAACTTGAAGGTGATGAAGTGGATCAATATATGGAAAACGATTACGAATTGATCGGGCTAAAGCAGGATTTTTAGCCAAGCGGGTCTTTTCACCGGTAATGAGATGTAAAGCATGCACGGTTTTATTCCATTCCAGCTCTATCGCACTAAAAATCTTTTTGCGTAACTTGGCATCTGACACTAAATCACTATATCTCGAAGCTAATGCTAAATCACTTTTAGCCAGGGCCATATCCATATTTGAAAGAAGTGTTCTAAAGAATGGCCACTGCTTATACATTTTTTGAAGCAATTCGAGGGCCGCTTTCTTTTCACTAGGTCTTGCGTGCGCAAGAAATTCATGGATCGCCGAACCAAATCCGTACCCACCCGGTAGCGTCAGTCGGCATTGTCCCCAGCTAAAACCCCAAGGAATAGCTCGTAAATCCTCAATTTTTTGATTCGCTTTACGACTAGCTGGACGCGAGCCAATATTGAGTTTGGCAATCTCTTGAATAGGAGTGGCGTCAAAAAAGTATTCGGCAAATCCTGGGGTTTCATAAACCAAACTCCGATAAGCATTCATACTAGCCTGGGAAATTTTTGCGGCTGTCTCTAAAAAAGCCTTACTGGCAGGTTTAGTAGGCTTTAATAAAGTTGCCTCTAAGGTAGCAGCAACCAAAGTCTCCAAATTACGTCTGCCGATTTCGGGGTTTGCGTATTTTGATCCAATTACCTCACCCTGCTCTGTTAAACGGATTTGCCCGCGAACTGTACCAGGGGGTTGCGCCAGAATCGCTTCGTAACTTGGCCCACCGCCTCGGCCAACCGTGCCTCCACGACCATGAAACAAGCGTAACTTAATTCCATGCTTTTCTCCCAAAGGATCAAAAACTTTGACCAATGCATTTTCTGCGCAGTACAACTCCCAATTACTGGTAACAATGCCGCCATCTTTATTCGAATCAGAATAGCCCAGCATAATATCTTGCTCACGACCGGATTTCTTAATCAAACTAAGGATGCCAGGAAGCGCATAAAAATCTTGCATGATGGGCGCCGCATTACGCAAGTCTTCAATGGTCTCAAACAATGGAACGACGATTAAGTCAGCAGCAGCGTCTTTAGAGAAGTCCCCATGCATTAGCCCAACTTCTTTTTGTAGTAACAAAACCTCCAGCAGATCGCTAACGGTTTCAGTATGACTAATGATGTAATGGCGAATCGCCTCTTTACCAAAAAGCTGACGTACTTTTTTTGCACTCTCAAAAATTGCAATTTCAGATACAGCAAAATCAGAGTACTGATGCCCCACTACCCGCAAAGGGCGTGGATCTCTTAACAAAGAGAGCAATAAATTTCTCCGCTCTTGCTCGGAAAGGGATGAATAATCGCTGCAAATACTAGCGGTAGAGAGTAATTCAGATATCACCGCTTGATGCATATCTGAACTTTGCCGCAAATCAATTGTGGCTAGATAAAACCCAAATACCTCAACTGCTCTGATCAGTCCACGTAATCGACGCTCAGCTAATGCCTTAGCGCCTTGAGATATGAGCGAGCTTTCAATCGTTTTTAAATCAAGTAAAAATTCTTCTGAACTTTTGTAGGGATTTTGAGGTGGTAAAGCATGGCGAGCAGCATCCGCATCAGTCAACTCTTTTAAAGTGGCTGCCAGGCGGCTGTAAATTCCTGTCAACGCCCTACGATATGGCTCGTCTTGGCGATGTTCATTAGTATCTGGCGATGCTAACGCAAGCTTTTGCATACTTTTGGGAAATTTCAAAAGCAAGGCTGAAATCGATAATTCGCGACCCAAGTGATTAACTTGCGTCAAATAATGTCGCAGAATTAACTCAGCCTGCCTTTTTATTGCGTAATCCAAGGTTGAAGCGGTAACGTTGGGGTTGCCATCGCGATCACCGCCAATCCATTGACCCATTCGCAAAAAATTTGCCACAGAATTACCACCTAACCGATCCTCAAGGTCTGCGTAAATTTTGGGAATCTGCTCCATGAAAGTGGTTTCGTAATAACTTAATGCATTTTCAATTTCATCTGCAACCGTCAGCTTAGAAGACCGCAATAAACGCGTATGCCAAATTTGCAGCACACGAGCCCTAATCTGATCCTCATTAAGTTTTAACTCTTTGATTAGCAATACATCTTTATCCGACTTTCCAGCACTGGAAGACTCTTTGATTTGATCCCGGATAGTTAAAAGATCAGCAATGTCGCGTTCGGCTTGCAAAATACTAGTTCTCTGTACTTCAGTTGGATGCGCAGTCAATACCGGCGAAATAAAACTACTCTTTAAAGATTGCACAATTTCTTTACTTGTAATACCTGCGTCTTGGAGCTTTTTCAATGCTACAGGTATGCTGCCGTCTTGAAATTTTCCAAGCCTCTCATAAGCCGTCCGTCTGCGGACATGGTGCCTATCCTCAGCTAAATTTGCCAAATGACTAAAGTAAGTAAACGCGCGCAGCACCTTCATCGCGTCATCGTTGCTCAAGCCTTTGAGTAGTTTAGATAATTGATGATTAGCGGATTGATTAGCGTCACGATGAAAAGATACCGATAATTTTCGGACTTGTTCAATAAGGGCATATACCGCCTCACCCTCTTGCTCTCGGATAATATCACCCAGAATTTTCCCTAAGAGGCGAATGTCTTCCGTTAGTGGCAACTCATTAATACTAACTTTTTGCATTGTCTTAACCCAAAAGTGAATTTCCCCTAAAAAGGATTGCTAACATGATTTGATGTCACTTTCGCGAGAACAAATTATCAATCGCTCCACAACTTCCCCGCAGTCGCCCAATCTGACTTTTTTACATCTCGGTAGATGATATCCACAGACTCAGGGGTACATCCCATGATGTTGACCGCAGCCTCTGTTATCGCTTTTGCATACTCACGTTTTACATCGTCGCTGCGTCCTTCGAATAATTGAATTTCAATCAAAGGCATTTATTGCTCCTTAAGTGTGCGTTGATAAGCTGACCATTCTAATTGACCCTCTAAATCTCCATCACTGCATAACTGCTGATAAGTAAGTTCGCAAATTGCTGGCGATGGCAATATTAAATTTGCGGGGGGACCTGCTAAAACTTGAATCTTACAAGCCTTCTCTAACACATCCATTAAATAAAAGGCCTGTTGAATAGTGACGCCACAAATCAAACTACCATGATTTTGTAAGAGCAGAGCTTTCTTGTTTCCTAAGGACTTGATTAGGCTCGATTGCTCTGCGCTACGCAGCGCTACGCCCTGGTATTGATGAGTATCAATATCTTTATAAAAACGCAGGGCATGCTGAGATATCGGTAATAAACCATGTGTTTGCGCTGAAACCGCAATTACAGCATCAACATGCAAATGCAGTACGCAGTTTGCATCTGGGCGTGCGTCATGAACCGCACCGTGAATAGCAAATCCAGTGGTATTCACGGGTCCTTCACCCAGCAGAATATCTCCCTGTAAATTTACCTTCACTAAATTTTGTGGAGTGATCTCATCAAAACACAAACCAAATTGATTTAATAAGTAGGCATTTTTCTCCCCGGGGACAGCAGCAGAAATATGGGTATAAATACCATCACCCCACCCCTTTTGAGAAGCTAAACGATAGGCCATGGCCAGATCAATTCGAGCTTGCTTTTCTTGCTCTGATAAATGACCTAAATTGCCCCACAATGGGGACTGTAGAGAAAAAAGTTCTTCAATATTACTCATTTAGCAAACATACGTGCTCTAAGAGAGTCATAGATAGGCGGGGAAGCCATATAAGAGGTGATTAGCGTGGCACAAACGCATGCCACTAAAAGACCTGGCGTTAGGATGACTCCACCGCTCATCTCAATAATGAGAAGTACCCCAGTAAAGGGCGCGCGTACTACTGCTGTGAAAAATGCAGCCATCCCAACAAGAGCAAATGACACAGTATCCGCATGAAATGCCAATACTGAACTTAAATTAATAAGCTCTGCAAACAATGCACCCAAAATGGCACCGAGTAATAGCAATGGAGCAAATAGTCCACCCGGCAAGCTGGGTGAGTAAGAGATCGAGCCCAATAACCAACGCACGATGAATAAGATCAAGAGCGCTTGAGCGCCTAAATTATCCGAGAGAATTTTCTGGGCTTGCATATCACCACCACCCACCCATGAGGGATCCCAATAGGCAATTAATCCAACACCCGCACCAACGATGGCAGCCTTGATTGCCGCAGATGTGTGCGGCAAGATGGCTGAAAATAGATTTAGTCCAAATAGAATATTGCGGTTATAAAAAGCGCCAACTATACCCACAATCAATCCCAACACTGCGTACAAAAATAAATTGCCTAACTCTGGCGCTACTAAGGTGGGGATACTAAAAGAAATCGCATTACCAAAGACAGCCCTAAATACAGTAATACTCGTTGCAACAGCAATTAAGGTAATGAGAACACTTCGAGTTG
>JALRHB010000107.1 GCA_023253245.1 Polynucleobacter sp.
ACCTGTACTCAGCAATCAAGAGCGTATTGAAATCGGTACTCTTTACAAACAAGTCTCCCCATTTGCTGCCAAGAAGTTAGGAGCAGCCTTTGTCTCTCGTAATATTGCGCGGCACTTAGAAGAATCTCTAATTGATTTTCCAAGAGAGTGGCGACCACTCATATACTGCTGGCGAGGCGGCGAAAGGAGCGGCGCATTTACTCATGTTCTCAACCGCATTGGTTGGAAGGCTATGCAATTAGAGGATGGCTATCAGGGTTTCAGACGTTTGGTGATCGAAGATTTAAATAGGGCTGCTCAATCATTTCGATTTCAAGTTATTTGCGGTATGACTGGAAGTGGCAAGACTCGTGTTTTGCGCGAGTTAAGCAAGTTGGGAGCCCAAGTCTTAGATTTAGAGGGCTTAGCAAACCACCGAGGATCCGTTTTGGGAAATGAGCCCGACATTGAGCAACCTTCTCAAAAAGGTTTTGAAACTAATATATGGGGTGCTTTAAGCGCCATGAAGCCTGAAAAAATAGTCTATGTTGAGTCTGAAAGCAAGAAAGTAGGGGGATTACATATTCCCGATGCCTTGATGGATGCGATTCGAGATGGTCAGTGCATTGAATTGCGCGCGCCAATCGCCACAAGGGTTTCTTATTTATTGCGTGAGTATGTCCATTTTGTTCTGAATCCAGAAAACTTTAAGAATAAATTAGCCTTATTGACCTCGCGATACGGCAAAGTTCAGATTACTAAATGGTGTGAGGCAGTCGATTCACGTCAATTTTCACCATTAGTTGAGGAGCTACTTGTGATGCACTATGACCCCTCATATCAATCATCAATTGCGAGAAATTTTCCCAAGTATCGAGATGAGAATTTTGTATTGCTAGGGGATGACAGTGATGATGCTTTTGCTCGGGCTGCAAAAGACATCATCACCCAAGTTGACAGTTAGCTAAAAGCCTGAATCCCAGTTTGCGCGCGCCCTAGTATTAAGGCATGAATATCATGTGTACCTTCGTAAGTATTGACTACTTCGAGATTCATCATATGGCGCACAACACCATATTCATCAGAAATACCGTTGCCGCCATGCATATCTCTGGCTAATCGCGCCACCTCCAACGCTGTCCCGCAGGAATTGCGTTTCATCATAGAGGTAATTTCGGGGGCGGCGATGTGTTCATCTTTCATGCGACCAAGGCGTAAGCATCCCTGAAGGGCTAAGGTGATGTTTGTTTGCATATCAGCCAATTTCTTTTGAATTAGCTGATTGGCTGCCAATGGGCGACCAAACTGCTTGCGATCCAGAGTATATTGACGGGAGGCATGCCAACACCATTCAGCAGCACCTAATACGCCCCAAGAAATGCCGTATCGAGCGGAGTTCAGGCAAGTAAATGGGCCTTTAAGACCGGTAATTTCAGGGAATTCATTCTCAGCTGGTACGAAAACCTCATCCATCACAATTTCACCAGTAATAGAGGCTCTTAAACCCATTTTTCCACTGATTTTGGGGGCAGATAAGCCCTTCATCCCTTTTTCGAGGATGTAGCCTCTGATAAGGCCTTCATCATTTTTTGCCCAAACAACAAAAATATCTGCAATTGGCGAATTTGAGATCCACATTTTGGAGCCGGTTAAGGAGAACCCGCCTGGGACCTTTTTGGCTCGTGTAACCATCCCGCCGGCATCTGATCCATAGTTTGGCTCAGTTAATCCAAAGCAACCAATCCACTCCCCACTGGCTAGTTTGGGTAAGTATTTTTGTTTTTGAGATTCGCTTCCAAATTCATTAATGGGAACCATTACCAAGGACGACTGAACACTCATCATGGATCTGTACCCAGAATCAACGCGTTCAATTTCTCTAGCAATCAAGCCATAAGAAACGTAATTCAAGTTTGCGCCACCGTATTGCTCGGGAATGGTGATTCCCAATAAGCCCAGCTCACCCATCTCACGAAAAATGCTGGGATCAGTAGTTTCATTGCGGTATGCATCATGAATTCTGGGCATGAGACGACCTTGTGCGTATTCTGCAGCCGCATCACGAACCATTCGCTCTTCTTCACTTAGTTGTAAATCAAGGAGTAGGGGGTCTGCCCAATTAAAGCTTGGTTTGCTCATCTTGTAATGCCTTCCGTTTGCTAATTTAATATTGTCACTGCAGTTATTGCTAAATCCTTATATTCTCTCAATTATCTCTTTTTTTAATCGTTTTTACCGAGATCATTAGCAAACTCAATGACTGAGCCAAGAAGTCACCATCGATACTATGACTTGCTATTAGCAACATTTGTGGTCGTATTGCTTTGTTCTAATTTTATTGGTGCAGGTAAAGTAGCCCAGCTAAACCTGCCATATTTTGGAACTGTGATTTTTGGTGCCGGTATTTTGTTCTTTCCAATTTCCTATCTTTTTGGCGATATTTTGACTGAGGTATATGGGTATGCCTATGATCGTCGTGCGGTATGGACAGGATTTAGCGCTTTGGCTTTTGCTGCCATCATGGCTCAAATTACGATTGCGCTTCCCGTGGCTCCCGGGTCTTATATGGCTCAATATCAACAGGGTATGGAGTTAGTTTTTGGTAATTCATGGCGGGTTGTAATTGCCTCTATGCTGGCCTTTTGGTCAGGCAGTTTTGTTAACGCCTATGTCATGGCTAAGATGAAGATTGTGACTCAAGGTCGTTTTTTATGGATGCGTACCATTGGATCAACCGCAGTTGGTGAGTTAATTGATTCCTCACTCTTTTATTTCATAGCTTTTTATGGGATTTGGACAATACAAGAGCTGATCTCAGTGGCACTGGCCCAATATATCCTCAAAACCGCATGGGAGATCCTTGCAACCCCTTTTACTTACTGGATTATTGGCTTTCTTAAGCGTAAAGAAAATATTGACCACTACGATACACGCACAAACTTCACCCCATTTCGGGTAAAAGTCTAATTTAGGGCTTAATCGCTAACAAGTCGCTAAAATAGGAATCCTTGCAGGCATTCTTGCCCAATTGCTATTGAATTTTTCTAACAGAAAGTAAGACCTATCCGTGCTGTCAGCATCTAATATCACCATGCAGTTTGGGGCAAAACCCCTTTTTGAAAACATCTCCGTGAAATTTGGAGGTGGAAATCGCTACGGCTTGATCGGTGCCAATGGTTGCGGTAAATCCACTTTCATGAAGATTCTAGGTGGTGAGCTCGAGCCAACTAGTGGCAATATCAGCCTAGACCCCGGCATTCGTTTGGGTAAATTACGCCAAGATCAGTTCGCCTATGAAGACCAGCGTGTTTTAGATGTTGTGATGATGGGGCATGAAGAGATGTGGAAGGCGGCAGCAGAGCGAGATGCTATCTACGCGAACCCTGATGCAAGCGATGAGGATTACATGCGAGCTGCTGAGCTTGAGGGTAAATATGCGGAGTATGGTGGCTACACTGCTGAAGCTAAAGCAGGAGAACTATTGTTGGGTATTGGCATTCCGATTGAGCAACATGATGGCCCAATGAGCAATGTTGCACCAGGTTGGAAATTACGGGTTCTGCTCGCACAGGCCTTATTCTCCGATCCAGATGTTTTATTGTTAGATGAGCCAACCAATAACTTGGATATTCACTCTATTCATTGGTTGGAAGATATTCTCAATCAAATTAAGAGCACCATTGTCATCATTTCACATGATCGGCACTTTCTGAATGAAGTCTGTACGCATATGGCGGATATGGACTATGGAACGCTGAAGGTGTATCCGGGAAACTATGACTCATATATGTTGGCGTCCGTTCAAGCAAGGTCCCAGCAGCTTGCCAATAATGCTAAAGCGAAAGAAAAAATTGCTGAGTTGGCTGCTTTCGTGGCCCGATTTTCTGCAAATGCTTCGAAAGCACGTCAGGCGACTTCGCGTCAAAGACAATTAGAGAAAATTGAAGTAGTAGAGGTAAAACCTTCTTCACGCCAAAATCCATTTATTCGCTTTGAATCAGAGAAGAAATTGCACAATATGGCCGTTGAGTGCAATGCCTTGACGAAGGCGTATGACCGTACCATTTTCAAGAATTTTAAGATCGGTATTCGGGCGGGGGAAAAAATTGCCATCATTGGTCAGAATGGTGCCGGTAAGACAACTTTGCTGAAAACTATATTGAGCAAACGTTTTGGAGGTATTGCCGCTGATAGCGGTGATGTGAAGTGGGCTGAGAACGCTAATGTTGGCGAGATGCCTCAAGATAATACCGAGTTGTTTGCTAAAGACCAGACGCTAATGGAATGGATGAACGATTGGCGCAACACTGGTGATGATGACCAAGTTATTCGTGGCACCTTATGTCGCTTATTATTCTCTGGAGATGAAATTAGTAAGTCGGTTAAAGTACTCTCTGGGGGCGAGAAAGGCCGCATGATTTGGGGCAAATTGATGCTTCAAAAGCACAATGTACTTGCAATGGATGAGCCTACTAATCATATGGACATGGAATCCATTGAGAGTTTGCAAATTGCCCTGGAAAAGTATGAAGGTACTTTAATCTTTGTTTCTCATGACCGTGAGTTTGTCTCTGCTTTAGCCAACCGAATTTTAGAGGTCAAAATGGATGGTACAGTTGTAGATTATTCCGGAACATACGAAGAATACTTACGAAGCCAAGCTTTAGCCGGCTGAAGATCTAT
>JALRHB010000108.1 GCA_023253245.1 Polynucleobacter sp.
CATCAACATCAAGGCCTTTTGCTAGGGCAGTCTTTACATACTCTTTACCATCAGCCAAAGTAAAGGCCAGCTCCAAAACCTGATTTGCGCCAGCCTCTTGCATGTGATAACCCGAAATTGAAATCGAGTTAAATTTAGGCATATGCTTTGCCGTGTATTCAATAATGTCGCCAATAATGCGCATTGAAGGCTCTGGTGGGTAGATATATGTGTTACGCACCATAAACTCTTTCAGAATGTCATTCTGAATAGTTCCTGATAGTAATTCTTGCTTAACCCCCTGCTCTTCTCCAGCAACGATGTAGCCTGCCAATACCGGCAACACTGCGCCATTCATTGTCATAGATACAGATACTTTGTCTAATGGAATTCCATCAAACAAGATCTTCATATCTTCAACTGAATCTATTGCTACACCTGCCTTACCAACATCACCAGTAACACGCGGATGATCTGAGTCATAGCCACGATGCGTTGCTAAGTCAAATGCTACTGATACGCCCTGACCGCCAGCTTCAAGTGCTTTACGATAGAAGGCATTGGATTCTTCGGCAGTAGAAAAACCAGCATATTGACGAATGGTCCAAGGACGAACGGAATACATTGTTGCCTGCGGACCACGAATAAATGGCTCAAATCCTGGTAATGAATTGCTGTACTGCAGACCATCAATATCCTCTGATGTGTATAGCGCTTTTAAATGAATACCATCAGGCGTCTTCCAACCAAGTTGATCTATATCCCCGCTTGGCGCAGACTTCTGTGCGGACTTTTTCCACGCCTCCAGATTACTTTCAGGCGCTTGAGGCCACGAAGTGGATGACTTAGAAGCGGGCTTATTTTCTTTGGCACTCATAAAGCACTCCTGGTTGGCTTTATTACATTGTTGCAAAATTTGTGGGGCTATTTTGCTTGACTTTTTTTTATTTGTCTAGATACTGTATACATAATTATGAATACAAAACTGATTAATCGCCCACTTTACGAAGATGTTGCTGAACGGCTGCGTGAGCAAATTTTTGCCCATGAATTAGCCCCTGGAAGCTGGCTTGACGAGCAAAGTCTTGCAAGTCAATTTGGGATTAGTCGCACACCTATGCGTGAAGCAATAAAGGTTTTAGCCTCTGAAGGGCTAGTTACAACCAAAATGAACAAGGGGGCTTACGTCACCGAGGTAGATAGGCGCGATCTTGAGCAAATTTTTACGGTTCTCTCTCTTCTGGAGGGTCAGGCCGCAAAAGAAACGGCCTTGAATGCTAGCGAAGAAGAATTAACAGCTTTAGATAACCTTCATCATCGCCTAGAGAAGGCGGCGGCAGATAGAGATATAGAGCAATTTTTTGAGATCAACGTGAAATTTCACGACATGATTCAAGAGATTGCGGGAAATAAATGGATGAATGGAGTGATCATTGATTTGCGCAAAGTGCTTAAATTGCAACGCCGAGATTCACTGAGCCGCAGCGGACGTCTTCTAAGCTCTCTTACAGAGCACCGCGAAATACTTGAGGCAATCCTGAAGAGAGACGGCGCTTCAGCTGAACTAGCCATGCGAAAACATTTATCTCGTGGATTGGAAGCAACTAAATAAATTCATATAAAACAATGGCTTAGGGTATTAACCTAAGCCATTACTTTTCAAACTAGAAAAAAGCTTATTTCTTAATGACAAAATTTCCAGGTAATTTTGAGATATAAGCGGCAATATCTTTCAAGTCAGCATCAGTGAAGTTTTGAACCTGCGATGACATGATCGCATTATTTCGACCAAACTGGGCATTGCTATTGCCTACTTGGTAAGCGCGTAATGCGTAATAAAGATAATCAGGATACTGGCCAGCCAATTTTGGATAAGCGGGCAAAATTGGAGTATTTAAGTTGGCGCCATGGCAAGAGCCACAATTAGCTTTTTCTACTATAGCCTTGCCCTTCTCAACATTGGCGGCTTGGGCAATACCAATACTTGATAACAGGATGGCGGTAATCAGTGCGAATTTCATAAAAATGCCTCTAAATATCACTTCAATGGGTTATTTGGTGAGCTGGCAGTTTGCGCAGCATAGTATTCGCCAAGATCAGCCATATCTTGATCAGATAAGCTGGCAGCAATAGAACGCATTGTTGGATGCTTCCTCTCACCCTTCTTGTAGGCAGCTAGAGAGTTAGCAATATAGGCAGCATTTTGGCCACCCAACATTGGCACTCTGTAAATCAATGGATAGTCAGCGCGATAGTCAGGGATGGCGTGACAACCGGTACAAAGCCAAACCTTGCCTTGACCAGCCTGGGCAGATCCTTTTACATCTTGAGCATGAGCTGATAAGCCAGATAAAGCTAGAGCAGCACAAACAGCCAATTGGGTAAGAATAAGGTGTTTTTTCATAGAAATCATTATTAACAGTTTGATTTAGATCAATGTGCACAGAGTATAGCGGAGACTGAAGGCTTCCCCTCTATCTGTCACTCAGAAATCAGTAAAAACACTGAAATTTGTCGTCTATTTACCTATACTTGAGCGCAATTTCTACCGATAAACCACCTAAGCCCATGACTACAGCAAAAACCCGATTTAATGGCTCTCAATCTTATGTTGCCACCGATGATCTCAAGCTCGCGGTCAACGCCGCAATCAAGCTAGAGCGCCCCCTCCTCATAAAAGGCGAACCTGGAACTGGCAAAACAATGCTTGCAGAAGAGGTGGCAGCAGCTCTCAACATGCCTTTGATGCAATGGCATATCAAATCGACTACTAAGGCTCAACAAGGTTTATACGAATATGATGCCGTAAGTCGCCTAAGGGATTCTCAGCTGGGCGATGAAAAAGTAAAAGACATACGCAACTATATTGTCAAAGGGGTTCTTTGGCAGGCATTTGAGGCTGATCAACCAGTTGTCCTGTTGATCGATGAAATTGATAAAGCGGATATCGAGTTTCCAAACGATCTCTTGAGAGAGCTCGATCGAATGGAGTTTTATGTTTACGAGACTCGCCAACTTATTAAAGCAAAATATCGCCCCTTGGTAATCATTACCTCAAATAATGAAAAAGAGTTGCCAGATGCTTTCTTACGCCGTTGCTTTTTTCATTACATTGCATTTCCGGATGCCAAAACAATGCAAAGCATTGTCGATGTTCATCACCCTAATATCAAACAGGATTTAATAGATGCTGCCCTGAAGTCCTTCTATCAAATCAGATCGCTGCCAGGAATTAAGAAAAAACCTTCAACATCAGAACTCATCGATTGGCTCAAACTGTTATTAGCAGAAGATATTCCAGCGCAAGCACTGTATAGCAATGATGACAAGGTCGTAGTACCGCCCATGCATGGGGCCCTACTCAAAAATGAGCAGGATGTTCATCTGTTTGAGCGCTTGGTGATGATGAATCGCAACAATCGCTAGGTCTTGCCCATTCCCTCGCATGCTCATTGAATTTTTCTTGAATTTAAAAGAAGCCAAAGTGCCGGTTTCTGTTCGAGAATTCTTGAGCCTACTTGATGCCTTGAAAGCGGAAGTGATTGAGCCCTCTATTGATGAGTTCTATCAGCTAGCTCGCATGACATTGGTCAAAGATGAGCAGTATTTTGATCGCTTTGACCAAGTGTTTGGATCCTACTTTCAAGGGGTCGAGAGCATGGTTTCGGTCATTGCCGATATTCCTGCGGATTGGCTTGAGAAAAAATTACAACACTTATTAAGTGCCGAAGAAAAAGCTGCTTTGCAAAAATTAGGTGGGCCAGAGGCCTTGCAAAAGCGCCTACAAGAGCTAATGAAAGAGCAAAAGGAGTGGCATGGTGGTGGGAAAAAATGGATCGGGGCTGGAGGCTCGTCGCCATTTGGTCACAGCGGGTATCACCCAGAAGGCATTCGCATTGGGGGTGAAAGCGCTGGCAATCGAACCGCCATTAAAGTTTGGGAGGCACGAGAATTTAAAGACTATGACAGCAATTTGAGTTTAGGCACTCGCAATATCAAAATGGCTTTGCGACGTCTTCGCCGTTTTGCTCGATCGGGATCAAATGACGAGCTTGATTTAGATAAAACTATCAACTACACCGCTGCAAATGCTGGAATGCTCGATATTCAGATGCGGCCAGAGCGACATAACCAAGTGAAGGTATTGTTGCTGATGGATGTTGGCGGGTCAATGGATGACCACGTGCAGCAAATATCGGAATTATTTACTGCAGTCAAAACAGAATTTAAGCACCTTGAACACTATTATTTTCATAACTGTGTATACGAATATCTCTGGCAAAGCAATCGCCGCAGACGCGACCAAATGATAAGCACCCAGGATGTAATAAATAAATATGGGTCGGATTACAAACTCATTTTTGTTGGTGATGCAACGATGTCGCCCTATGAGATTCTCAGCCCCAATGGCGCGGTTGAATATAACAATCGAGAATCTGGAGCGACCTGGATTAACCGTCTCATTGACCACTTTCCCCATTATGCTTGGCTTAACCCTGAACCAGAGTCTATTTGGCAATATCGTCAATCCATTGAGATCATGCAAGGCTTAATGAAAGACCGCATGTATCCTGTCACAATCAATGGACTCGAAGAGGCCATGCGCCAACTTTCGAAGTAAGATTTGCAGATTCCTTTTTT
>JALRHB010000109.1 GCA_023253245.1 Polynucleobacter sp.
ATCCATTGCAACATGACCCTTTTATTTTCCTTGATACAAGCTGCTGCCTGCGGAGCAGTAAAAGCGCAACTCATCTCTCCGTTTGTTGGCCGAATTACAGACTGGTATAAAGCAAAATTGGGGGCTAATTGGAGCGACGCAAATAATGGCGGTGCCAATGATCCTGGGGTTGCTTCGGTCAAAAGGATCTTTCACTATTACAAGCATTTTGGAATTGCCACTGAGATTATGGGCGCCAGTTTTCGAAACACCAGCCAAATATTAGAGCTGGCTGGCTGTGATCTATTAACCATCAGCCCTGAACTTTTGGGTGAATTACAAAACAGTACAGCAAGCGTTTTGGAAAAGCTAAACAGTAGAAATGCTAGCAAGGCTTTAGCCGACGAAAATATCACTCAGTTGAAATTAGATGAATCTAGTTTTAGACTGCAGCTAAACAACGATGCAATGGCTACTGAAAAGCTAGCTGAAGGCATTCGTAATTTTTGCATCGATACCGAAAAGTTAGAGATGCTTTTGAGCGTATAAAAAAGCTTTTTACCATTTAGACTAAGGAAAAGAGATGATTATTCAGTGTCCTCATTGCTCTAAAGGAAACCGTGTTCCCGCTGAAAGACTGAATCAAAGCCCTAGCTGTGGTGCTTGTAAAAAAGATTTGCTATCGCTGCCTATTAACGCAACTGCAGCCAACTTTTCCGATCTAATTTCCCAGACTTCACTACCGGTGATTGTGGACTTTTGGGCACCTTGGTGTGGGCCCTGCAAGATGTTTGCTCCAACTTTTCAGGCAAGCGCCATCGCGCATGCCAATAAAGTGTTATATGTTAAGGTAGATACTGAGTCAGAACAATTGCTTGGAGCACAATTTAATATCCGCTCCATACCAACACTTGCTGGTTTTAAAGATGGCAAAGAAGTGCATCGCGTCAGCGGGGCTCTCCCCCCAGCCCAACTAGAGCAGTTTGTTAATCAATTGGCAAGTTAATCAATTATTCAGCGCCAATACGTTCACCCACTACTTTTTAGAGGTATTAATACCCAAGAGACTATAAACCGGGCAATTTCCAAACATTCCAGTAAGTAAAGGAATAATTCCAATCCAGGCCCAGGGGCCAGTAATGCCAAAACCTGCCAACCCCATCAATGTGACCCCAAGAGTCATGCGCACTACGCGATCAGTGTGTCCAATATTACATTTCATAGTTAGCTCTACTTTAAATTTATCCGCACAAACGACTAGGCAGATGATTTTGCATTCTTTAATTTGCGCTGTCTTAATGCCTCATATAAGCATACCCCACTCGCGACAGATACATTGAGACTCTCTACAACCCCTTGCATAGGAATGCGTACCAACTCATCACAAGTCTCACGAGTTAAGCGACGCATGCCCTCACCCTCTGCCCCCATCACAATACCAATTGGGCCAGTAAGATCAATATCGTAAATAGACCTCTCGGCTTGATCATCAGTACCAATTAACCATACTCCAGCGTCTTGCATTTCTTTCATGCTGCGTACTAGATTGGTCACGGTAATGACCGGCATCACTTCGGATGCACCACTAGATACCTTGCTGACAGTAGCATTAATTGATGCCGAACGATCTTTAGGTATCACTACCGCATCGACACCAGCGCCATCGGCAACACGCAAACAGGCGCCAAAATTATGAGGATCCGTAACGCCATCTAGCACCAAGAACATCACTTTATTTTGGTTCCCTTGGGCATCCTCAACCACCTCAGTAATAGTGCGAGCTACAGTCATTTTCTCCGCCAAAGCAACCACACCTTGATGTCGATCATGACCTGTTAATTTATGCAATCGCTCAGCATCAGCAGCATGCAATCGCTCTCCCAACATCTCTTCGGCTTGCTTTAAAAAATCACCCATGCGTCGGTCACGTCGACTAGGGTCAAAATAGACTGACTTCAGACTCCCTGGATCAACCCTTAAGCGCGCTTGCACTGCATGAAAACCAACTAATATTTGCTTCATCTTTACTTAATCTCGAGTTATTTACGACGTGCCTTGGTTGATCGTACTGGAGGTTTTTTGCTAGCAGGCTTTCCAATCGATCGATTTGACTTACCAGATTTGGTGACCTTACTAGCGGTTCGCCCCGCCTTGCTCTTGGATTGATTCGCACCTAGATTTCCTGCTGACTTGGCAGCATGATTATTTACCCCCGCATGCTTTTGAGGATCTTTACTGTTGGTTCGAACTTTCTTAGGGGCAGCCTTCTTGTTAGGCCTACCGGAATCACTGGCTAGAATAATTTGACGCCGGTTAGTTGTGCCCCCAGGTTCAATTCCAACTGATTTAACCAAACTAAATTCAATCTTACGAGCATCAAGATCAACACGACTAACCAATACATGAACTCGATCACCTAAGCGATAGCGTATACCGGTTCTCTCGCCACGTAACTCTTGTCTAGCCTCATCATATTGAAAATAATCACCACCTAATTCGGTAACGTGAATCATACCTTCAACAAATAAGCTCTCGAGCTGGACAAATAGGCCAAAACTAGCTACACCAGTAATCGTTCCCGCATACTCTTGCCCCAAATGATCACGCATGTAATAGCATTTGAGCCAAGCCTCCACATCTCGCGAAGCCTCATCGGCACGACGTTCGTTTGAAGAACAATGTACGCCAAGTTGGCCCCAGATAGGAAGAGCAGCGTTAGCTCCTTTAGGCAATCGGCTACCTTTAGCACTGGCATCCTTAGCATCTTGATGTGATTTTTTAGCATTGACAGCATTCTCACGACCTTTACCTTTTCGTGGCAAAGTTAGATTAAGGGGGACCTTTGGTGGCAACACAGGCGTATATGCCTTTTTGGCCAAGATTGCTTTAATTACCCGATGCGTTAGCAGATCAGGATAACGGCGAATTGGGCTAGTGAAATGAGAATAGGCAGGATACGCTAGACCAAAATGACCCTCATTATCGGGCTGATACATTGCTTGCTGCATGGCTCTAAGAACAACAGATTGCAACATATTTGCATCGGGTCGATCTTTAATTTCACGCATGAGTTTTGCAAAATCTTTTGGTTTTGGTTTGTCGCCCCCGCCCAGTGAAAGCCCTGAAGTACGCAGCACTTGACGCAAGGTCACTAATTTTTCTTCTGAGGGTTCACCGTGAACACGATACAAACTCAAATGCTTATTTTTCTCAATGAAATCAGCTGCACATACGTTGGCTGTCAACATACACTCTTCAATTAAGCGATGCGCATCATTTCGCAAGCGAGGCTCAATGCGCAATATCTTACCTAACTCATTACTAATGATTTGGGTTTCAGTGGTTTCAAATTCAATCGCACCGCGTTTATGGCGAGCCTCAAGCAAAATTTTGTATAAAGAATATAAATTAGTTAGTAGCGGACGAAATTGGGCAAAGCGGGTAGCCTCGGGACCTTTACTATTTGACAGAATTTCCCATACGGTATCGTAAGTAAAGCGCTGGGCAGAGTGCATAACCGCTGGGTAGAACTGATAAGCGAGCACAACTCCATTAGCATCAAGCACTGAATCACAAACCATGCAAAGGCGATCAACCCCGGGGTTTAGGGAACAAAGGCCATTAGAAATCTTCTCTGGCAACATTGGTATTACGCGTCTGGGGAAATAGACTGAAGTAGCCCGTAGCAAGCCTTCATCGTCTAATGGTTGACCTGGCTTTACATAGTGAGATACATCAGCAATCGCAACAATTAAACGCCAAGCTTTACTTTTGCCATACATTACAGGCTCGCAGTAGACTGCATCATCAAAGTCGCGGGCATCAGCTCCGTCAATCGTGATTAGCGGCACATCCCGCAGATCAACCCGACCCTCAAGATCAGACTGCTGAACAGAATCGGGTAGCGCATCTGTTTCTTTTTTTACGGCTGCAGAAAATTCATGGGGAACGCCGTACTTACGAACAGCGATTTCTATTTCCATGCCAGGATCATCGATCTCCCCAAGCACTTCAACCACCCTACCAACCGCCTGACGGTAACTATCGGGGTAATCAATAATTTCAACACTAACAACCTGCCCTAATTTAGCGTTACCTTGCCCTTTAGGAGGGATCAAAATATCATGGCCAATGCGTTTATCTTCAGGCGCAACAATCAAAACACCATTCTCATTTAAGAGGCGGCCAATCACGACTTTGTTAGCATGCAAAACAACATCAACGATTTGACCTTCAGGTCTACCACGTCGATCTGTCCCCAATACTCTGACATTCACTCTGTCACCGTGCATGACACGAGACATTTCTCTCTCTGAGAGAAATATATCTTCACCCCCATCATCTGGGATTACAAAACCAAACCCATCTCGGTGGCCTTGGACTGTACCTAGTCGGTCAGCCTCGCGGAACACCAAGTTTTTTGCTTTACGCATTTAATTCCTTCGGCAATACATGCCTTATATATCAATAATTACAATTAATTAGGCTACTGTAACAAACCAATTGGTCTGAGAGAAAAAAGCCAAACGGGTTAGAAAAGGGGCAATAGGCGCATACCTTTATAATACGGCCATGCCCAGGTGGCGAAATTGGTAGACGCACCAGCTTCAGGTGCTGGCGATCGTAAGGTTGTGGG
>JALRHB010000010.1 GCA_023253245.1 Polynucleobacter sp.
TGTACTGATTGCAGATTGTTACCGCGTGCCCCAATAATTTCTAGAAATTTATCATTTACGGGTATGCGTTTTTCTGGCACAGCAATAGACTCTCGCCCAGATAAATAAGCGCCAGTTAACGACTGTGGATTCTTTTCTACTTCAGCGGGCGTGCCCTGGGCTACAACCTCGCCACCATGAATGCCTGCTCCTGGTCCAATGTCAATGACGTAATCTGAAGCACGAATCATATCTTCATCATGCTCTACTACTAAAACGCTATTACCCAAGTCGCGTAAATGTTTGAGAGTGCCTATGAGGCGGTCGTTATCGCGTTGATGCAGACCAATCGAAGGTTCGTCTAGTACATACATGACACCAGTTAAGCCAGAGCCAATCTGCGAAGCTAGACGAATGCGCTGCGCTTCTCCACCAGACAGTGTGTCAGCACTGCGTTCAAGAGAAAGATAATCGAGACCAACATCGTTCAAAAAGCGTAAGCGTGAGCTAATCTCTTTCACAATCTTGTCAGCAATTTCGCGTTTAGCGCCCTTGAGCTCTAAAGTTTCGAAATATTCTTTTGCTGCTTTTAAAGGAAGAGCGCTGATCTCAAAAATAGCGCGCGATTGCTGACCTTCGCCGACTTTGACAAAACGTGCCTCTTTTCGTAATCGACTGCCACTGCAGGCAGGGCAGGTCTGTACGTTTTGGTAGCGGGATAACTCCTCACGTACTGTTGCAGAATCAGTTTCGCGATAGCGTCTCTCAAAATTAGCAACAATACCTTCAAACGCATGCTCACGAATACTATTTTTGCCACGTTCATTGATATATTCAAATGGAATGGTGATATCGCCAGAGCCATGCATGATCAAGTCTTGTTGTTTTTTGCTTAGGCTCTCAAATGGTTTCTCTACATCAAAGCCACCATATTTTGCGAGAGTTTGGAGTAACTTAAAGTAGAACTGATTGCGCCTATCCCATCCTTTGATGGCTCCTGAAGCTAAGGATAGCTCTGGGTGAGCAACGATACGCTTGGGGTCAAAGAAGGATTGATGTCCCAGGCCATCGCAGGTTGGGCATGCACCCATAGGGTTGTTAAAAGAGAACAAGCGAGGCTCGAGCTCTTGCAGGGAGTAGGAGCAAATCGGGCAAGCAAATTTACTCGAGAAAATCATTTCCTTACCGCTATCCATATCAACAATCATGGCCTTGCCATCTGCAAGGCGTAATGCGGTTTCAAAGGATTCGGCCAAGCGCTGGGCGATATCAGGGCGTACTTTTATCCGGTCAACTACTACCTCAATAGAGTGCTTGTCATTTTTCTTGAGAGTCGGCAATTGATCGACCTCAAAGATTTCGGCTTTGGCAGTATTAGTGGTGCCACCGCCTGAGCGTACTCTAAAGCGAACAAAGCCTTGAGATTGAAGATCTTGGAATAAATCAACAAACTCCCCTTTGCGCTCGCTGATCACTGGGGCAAGAATCATCAGCTTGGTATCTTCTGGCATTGCTAAAACGGTATCGACCATTTGAGAAACGCTTTGAGCTTCTAGAGGCAGATGATGATCAGGGCAGTGTGGAGTACCAGCGCGGGCAAATAACAAACGCAAGTAATCATGAATTTCAGTGACAGTACCTACAGTTGAGCGCGGGTTATGACTGGTTGCCTTTTGTTCAATTGAAATAGCAGGGGAGAGCCCTTCAATGGTGTCAACATCGGGCTTTTCCATCATTTGCAAGAACTGACGAGCATAAGCCGATAAGGATTCGACATAGCGACGTTGACCCTCGGCATAAAGAGTGTCAAAAGCCAGCGAGCTCTTACCAGAGCCTGAGAGGCCAGTCAGAACGACTAATTTCTCTCTAGGTATGTCTAGATTGATATTTTTGAGGTTGTGCGTGCGCGCACCGCGGATCTTAATTTCGTTATTCATGATTTTTTAGCGTAACTTGTTAATATAGCTCTTTCCCATGAATTCTTCTGAACTTCGCTCCACTCTTGCCCTAGCGGGCATATTCGGCCTTCGTATGCTGGGCCTCTTCCTTCTTTTGCCTGTTTTTAGCATCCACGCCCATGGTTTGCCGGGCGGCGAACATGCATTATGGGTGGGTCTGACTCTCGGTATTTTCAATATTATTCAGGCCTGTTTTTATATCCCCTTAGGTAGATTGTCCGATCGGATTGGCCGTAAACCAGTTGTTTTGTGGGGACTTTCTCTTTTTGTCGCGGGTGCTTTGATCTGCGCTGCCAAGGATGATCTGCTTTGGATCGCTATAGGTAGGGGAGTAATGGGGGCTGGAGCGGTTTCTGCAGCGATTTCTGCTTGGGTAGCTGATTTAACTCGGGAACAAGTGCGAACCCGCGCAATGGCTTTAGTGGGGGGCAGTATTGCGCTTTCTTTTGCGTTATCACTTGTAATTGCTGCACCGATATATCGCCTTATTAGTCTGAGCGGAATTTTTATGGTTCTGGCGGTATTGGGTGTCATGGCTATGTTTGTAACTTATTTCGTTCTGCCAAGCTCAAGGCCTGAGGCACAAGCTCAACAAGCAAGTCTCAAGGCGGTTTTTCTTCGCCCTGAACTTGTACGCTTAAATGCTGGTGTTTTTGTTCTTCATGCGACACAAGTAGCAATGTTCTTGGTAGTGCCACGCTTGCTAGTGCAAGCAGGGTTACCGCTCGCATCTCATTGGCAGGTATATTTACCGGTTGTTTTGCTATCTTTTTTTGTAATGGCCCCAATTCTGATTTTTGGTGAGAAGAAGCAGAAACTGCGAACGATTCTTTTATTTGCCATTGTCTTGCTATTGATTGCTGAAGTGCTCTTTACTTATACAGTTTCCGTTTTATCTATTGCTATTGCTTTATTAATTTATTTTGTAGGATTTAATTTATTGGAGGCCTTGCAACCTTCTTTGGTGTCTCGTTTTGCCAAAGAATCCAAAGGTACTGCATTGGGTATTTACAACACCACTCAGTCCATAGGCTTATTTATGGGCGCTGTTATTGGGGGCTATTTAATGGATAGCCATGGCGATTTATCGGTCTTTGTAATGGGTGCTGTACTCTTGGTTTGCTGGCTTATAATTGCATGGTCGATGCGTGAATTGCCGGCAAAGGTAGTGGTTTCAAGCGATCCAACTGCAAAGATATGACCTAAGCTTCACATTCAATTAACTGCATTATTTTCTTCGGGAGACAACATGGCTTCGGTAAATAAAGTCATCATCGTGGGTAACGTGGGGCGCGACCCTGAAACACGTTATATGCCTAGTGGCGATGCCGTCACTAATATTTCAGTAGCAACATCAGATCGCTATAAAGATAAGCAAACGGGCGAGATGAAAGAGACCACAGAATGGCATCGTGTCGCATTCTTTGGCAAGCTTGCTGAGATCGCTGGTCAGTACCTCAAAAAGGGCTCACAAGTTTATGTTGAAGGCCGTTTGCGTACTCGTAAATGGACTGATGCCAGTGGTCAAGAAAAGTATTCCACCGAGATTGTTGCTGAAACAATGCAGATGCTAGGTGGCAAGCCAGTAGGTGGTGGCGATGGTGGCGAAAGTTACAGCCGCTCAAAGTCATCTGAACAATCTACGCCAGCATCTTCAAGCGCAGCATCTCTTGGTGCAATGGACGACGATATTCCGTTTTAATGATGTAACTATTTCTGAGGAAATATAAAAAGCCCTTTTTGAAGGGCTTTTTCTTTACTTATTTTTGCTATCACTGCCTTGCATGACGAGCATTATCTGGCCAAGGCGCATTATGGTCAGTGCGAAAAGGATTGATATCTAAACCGCCCCGACGGGTATAGCGCGCATAGACTGAGAGTTTTTCTGGCTTACATTGGCGCTTGATATCGCAAAAGATCGTCTCTACGCAATGTTCATGAAACTCTCCAAGTTGCCTAAAACCGATCAAATAGCGTAGCAAACCTTCTTCAAGAATGGGTCTACCTTGATAACGAATTTGCACGCTAGCCCAATCTGGTTGCCCAGTCACTGGACAGTTTGATTTGAGCAGGTGGGATACCAAGCATTGTTCGATGGGTCCAAAAGATTCATTGACTTGAAGAAGGCTGGGGTCTGCCTTTAGGTGTGGATCAATTTCAATATCTAAGCGATCTATGAGAACGCCACTCATTTCTTGCATACCTTTTTTTGCAATGCTATCGCTTGAACAAATGCGTGTTGTAACTTTTCGCCCTGCCACCTCTGATAAATCAATAATTAATCTTTCACGTACTTCGTTCTCATCTCCAAAGCGCGCATTATTTAAGCTATTTAAGTAGAGCTTAAAAGACTTAGACTCAATCATGTTTGGGGAGTCTGCTGGAATCTGAAACTCTGCTATGGCAATTTGCGGCTTACCTTTTGAGTTGAGCCAACTTAATTCAAAAGCATTCCAAATATCAATCCCAACAAAAGGCAAGGCCTGATCTGGCTTAATACCTAGCTTGAGGCGGTTCTCAGATCGCGGAATAGGAAAAAGGAGACTCGGATCATACTGATCTGGGTACTGAGTTGTTCTACCAAGTGGAAGTGTTGACATTAGATTTTGGGTTTATTGGATACGCCAGAAACAACATGACCTGTTGGCGCCACTGATGCGGCTGATTGGCAGTGACCAGTTTGATCATCAAAGAAAAAATCTGGTTCGAATTCGCGCAAGAATTCACTTTTAGAGAGACCTCCTAAGAACATCGCCTCATCAACATCAATACCCCATGCCATGAGTGTGCGAATAGCGCGTTCATGTGCGGGCGCAGAGCGAGCAGTAACTAAGGCGGTACGGATGCGCATTCCCGTTTCGCTGC
Source organism: Polynucleobacter sp. (assembly GCA_023253245.1). Classification (GTDB taxonomy): domain Bacteria; phylum Pseudomonadota; class Gammaproteobacteria; order Burkholderiales; family Burkholderiaceae; genus Polynucleobacter. Next base: position 4,803 of record JALRHB010000010.1, read on the forward strand.
TGGTGCGTTGTAAGCGATGCAGGGCTTCAAGCAGTGGCTTAAAAGGGCCCGGTGGCAGAGGAATGTCTGCTTTCTTGCTCTCATGATCCACAAAGGCAACTAAACCTTTACTTTGGAATATTTGTTCGGCTTCATCAGAAAAGAGTACCGCATCACCGTCAAAGGCAATACGAATTTCGTTAGGGTGAGACTCTGCTATCTTGCTCGATTCTGGATAAACACGCGCCGCCGGAAACCCTGCATCAATCGTTGCGCGCACATCATCTTCATTGGCGGATAAGAAAAGATTGGCATGTAAAGACCGTAAGTAATGATAAGGGGGTCTTCCTCGAGTAAACACGCCTCGCTCTAAGCGAAGTCCATGGTGTTCTGCGGAGCGGAAGACGCGAAGTCCACTCACGGGGTCATTACGTGACAAGATAACTACTTCAACTCGCTGCTCACCTTCTTCATTAAATGCCAATAATTTTTTTACGAGCGGAAATGCAACGCCAGTTTGGGCGGCTTGAGATAGGCGCTCCAATTGCAACTTCATATATGCGCTGTCATCAGTAGATTCAAAGATACGATTTTCTTCCTCGAAGTCAAACAGAGCGCGCGATGAAATCGCTACAACAAGTTTTCCAGTGAGGGTGTATGACATTGAATTATTAAATCTTATTTAAGGAAAAGGCGATAAGCAGGATTGTCAGTCTCATTCCAATGCGGATAGCCTAGTGATGCCAAGAAATTTTTAAACTTCTTTTGCTCATTCTGAGGCACCTGAATACCAACCAGAATACGACCATAGTCGGCGCCATGATTGCGGTAATGAAAAAGACTGATATTCCAGTTGGGCGCCATACTGGTCAAGAACTTCATGAGGGCGCCTGGGCGTTCGGGAAACTCAAAGCGATAGAGTAGTTCGTCTTGAGCAAGCGTAGAGCGACCACCGACCATATGTCGTAAGTGAGATTTAGCTAGCTCATCGTGTGTAAGGTCAATGGTGGCAAATTTTGCTTTACGAAAATGCTTTGCAATCGTCTCGCTATCCCCAGCTTTTTGAGTGCTGATGCCAACAAAAATATGCGCCTCACTTTGATCTGCGATCCGATAATTAAACTCGGTTACGTTGCGATTCCCTAGCAATTCGCAGAAGCGCTTAAAGGAGCCGCGTTCTTCGGGAATGGTGACTGCAAAAACTGCTTCACGAAACTCACCAACATCAGCGCGCTCCGCTACAAACCGTAAACGACTGAAATTCATATTGGCACCACAGGCTATGGCAACCAATGTTTTTTTCTTCAGCCGATGTTTTTCAACATATTTTTTCATGCCCGCAATCGCCAAAGCACCGGCTGGCTCAAGGATGCTACGAGTATCAGTAAAGACATCGTTAATTGCTGCACAGATTTCATCTGTATCTACAGTGATGATGTCATCGACAACACGTTTGCAAATGCGGAAAGTTTCTTTGCCAACAAGTTTGACTGCTGTGCCATCTGAAAAGAGGCCCACATCCTTCATTTCAATGCGCTTGTTTGCCTCAAGCGACCTTCTCATTGCATCAGAATCTACGGACTGAACGCCAATGACCTTGGTTTTGGGGCTAACTGCTTTGACATACTCCCCAATGCCGGCAATGAGACCTCCGCCGCCAATAGCAACAAAAATTGCATCAATCGGTTCTTGGTGCTGCTGAAAAATTTCTTGGGCAATCGTGCCTTGTCCAGCAATTACGTCTGGATCATCAAATGGATGAACAAAGGTGAGACCCCGCTTTTTCTCCAGAAGTTCAGAGTGTTTAAAGGCATCGCTATAGGATTCACCATGAAGAATGACCTCTACCCAAGAGCCACCACGTGCCTTAACAGCATCAATCTTAAGGCTAGGGGTAGTCATCGGCATCACAATGACGGCTTTACATTTCATTTTTGCGGCGGCAAGGGCTACTCCCTGGGCGTGATTTCCAGCAGAAGCCGCAATAACCCCTCTTTTTAGAGCCTCGGGTGATAAATGAGCCATTTTGTTATAGGCGCCGCGTAGTTTGAAAGAGAAAACCGGCTGGTTATCTTCTCTTTTGAGCAAGACTTGGTTTCCTAAGCGTTTTGTGAGTTCGGGAGCCAGTTGCAGCTCGGTTTCCCTGGCTACGTCGTAGACTCGGGCCGATAAAATTTTCTTTAAATAGTTCGTTGCCATGCAATGAGCGTACCATGAATGGGCTCTAAGCCCTTAGTTTTGCAAGGTTTTATCCTACCGCCCAACAAGTTTCTTGGATTCCTGCCAATATCAAGGCCACTCAATTAAAATGCTTATTTATCAAATATGACGCTATGAACGCACCAGTAGCATTGAATCTGTTGGAAGATGCTCAGGCGGGCCTACCCCGTCTTCGCGAGATTCCTTACAACTACACCTCTTTTTCCGATCGTGAGATCGTGATTCGCCTGTTAGGTGAGGAATCTTGGCGCGTTTTAAATGATTTACGCGGAGTTCGTCGTACCGGCCGTTCAGCTCGGATGTTGTTTGAGGTCTTGGGTGATATATGGGTTGTGCAACGCAATCCCTTTTTGCAAGATGATTTGTTGGATAACGCAAACCGTCGTCAATTGCTGATTGGCGCTCTTTGGCATCGACTTGGCGAGGTGAAAAAACGCTCGAGTGGCGAATCTGCCGAACAGGTCAAAATTTTATTAAATGCAGCTCATCAAGCTGTTGAGAGTTTTGAGCAGGGTTTTAAAGAGGTTGCTGAGATACGCAAACGCGCTCGCAAAGAGTTAGGGCGACATACAGCTTCCGACAATATTTGTTTTGATGGCGTATCTCGTGCAGCCCACGTAACGGATGCAACTGACTGGCGCGTTGAGTTCCCGCTAGTTGTTTTGAAGCCTGATTATGAATCTGAGATCCCCGGCCTAGTAAAGGCATGTATTGAATTAGGTTTAACCATCATCCCGCGTGGGGGCGGTACTGGTTATACCGGTGGTGCCATTCCGCTTTATGCAATGTCGGCTGTAATCAACACGGAAAAGTTACAAGATATAGACGGTGTCAAGAGTAAGAAATTACCCGGTGTTGATCACGCAGTGCCTACGATTTTTACGGGTGCCGGGGTTGTAACTCGCAGAGTGTCTGATGCTGCAGAGCATGCTGGTCTGGTTTTTGCAGTTGATCCAACCTCAGCTGATGCATCTTGTATTGGTGGCAATATTGCTATGAACGCTGGTGGCAAGAAAGCGGTACTTTGGGGGACTGCTCTTGATAACTTGGCTAGCTGGAGAATGGTTGATCCACAAGGCAATTGGTTGGATGTGGAACGCTTGGAACATAACCTTGGAAAAATTCACGTAGTAGATAAAGTCCGCTTTCAACTGACCTGGTCTGATGGATTAAGTGAGCCAGGCGAGCGTATTCTTAAAACAGAAATACTTGAGGTTGAGGGAAAACGTTTTCGCAAAGAGGGTCTGGGCAAGGATGTTACTGATAAGTTTTTATCGGGTTTGCCAGGCGTCCAAAAAGAGGGCTGTGATGGTTTAATTACCAGTGCCACTTGGATTTTGCATCGCATGCCAAAGTTCATGAGAACAGTTTGCCTTGAGTTTTTTGGGCAAGCACAAGAGGCCATTCCTAGTATTGTAGAAATCAAAGCCTATCTTGATAGCCTTAGCAAAGCGGGCGGTCCGATTTTGGCTGGTCTAGAGCATCTGGATGACCGTTATCTTAGAGCGGTTGGTTACTCTACTAAATCTAAACGCAACAATTTGCCTAAGCTGGTATTAATTGGTGATATTGCTGGAGATGATGAGGAGGCGGTAGCTGCGGCAACTAGCGAAGTTGTACGTATGGCCAACAAGCGTGTTGGCGAGGGCTTTGTTGCTGTGAGTGCTGAGGCACGTAAGAAGTTTTGGTTAGATCGTGCGCGTACTGCCGCCATTGCAAGACATACCAATGCTTTTAAGATCAATGAAGATGTAGTCATTCCACTGCCTCGCATGGGTGAGTACACCGAAGGTATTGAGCGTATCAATATCGAACTCTCCTTAAAAAATAAATTGCAGGTATTAAATGGCCTTGAGAGCTTCTTAAAAAAGAGTTCATTACCTTTAGGCAAGGGCGACGAAGAATTCGATATTCCAACTACTGAAATTTTGGGTGATCGTGTTCAGCAAGCCCTAGATCTTATTGAGCGCGTTCGTTCACGTTGGACAGAGTGGCTGACTAATATGGATGCTCACTTCCCTGCGCTACAAGATTACAGTTTGCGAGCTTCGTGGAAGACAGAAGTTCGTGCCGAGTTGCGGCTTATTTTTAGTGGCTTAGCATTTGAGCCCATCCTCAATGAGTTAGAGGCTATTCATAAAAATATTTTGCGTAAACGTGTTTTTGTCGCATTGCATATGCATGCGGGTGATGGCAATGTACACACGAATATTCCAGTTAACTCTGATGATTATGAAATGCTGCAAGATGCTCATCGTGCAGTAGATCGCATCATGAAGTTGGCGCGCTCATTGGATGGCGTGATCTCAGGCGAGCATGGTATCGGCATTACTAAGTTAGAGTATTTAACTGAAGATGAATTAAAAGATTTCAGGGCTTATAAGAAGCGAGTAGATCCAGAAGGCCGCTTTAATAAAGGTAAGTTAATGCCGCATGCTGATCTCAGCATGGCTTATACACCGAGCTTTGGTTTGATGGGCCATGAGTCCCTGATCATGCAACAAAGTGATATTGGTGCAATTGCTGACAGCGTGAAGGATTGTCTACGTTGTGGAAAATGTAAGCCAGTCTGCTCTACTCATGTACCTCGTGCTAATTTACTTTATAGCCCTCGCGACAAAATTTTGGCGACCTCCTTACTAATAGAGGCATTTTTATATGAGGAGCAAACACGACGTGGCGTTTCGATACGCCATTGGGAGATGTTTGATGATGTCGCGGCGCATTGCACGGTTTGTCACAAATGTCTAACACCTTGCCCGGTCAAAATTGATTTTGGTGATGTCACTATGAATATGCGTAATTTGTTACGCAAAATGGGGCAGCAACGCTTTAATCCTGGAACTGCAGCATCTATGCTCTTCCTCAATGCAACTGATCCCGACACCATTCATTTAGTTCGTAAGACGATGATTGGCTGGGGTTATAAATTACAGCGCTTGGGTAACGACGTATTTCGCAAGTTGGCCCGCAAGCAAACTGCACATCCTCCCGCCACGGTTACTAAGCCAACAATAAAAGAGCAAGTCATCTTTTTTGTGAATAAGAAGATGCCAGGTAATTTGCCTAAGAAAACAGCGCGTGCTTTATTGGATATCGAGGATGCCAATTACGTGCCGATTATTCGTGATCCCAAAACAACTTCTGCAGATACTGAAGCGGTTTTTTATTTCCCTGGTTGCGGTTCAGAGCGCTTATTCTCCCAGGTGGGTTTGGCAACCCAGGCAATGTTGTGGAATGTAGGTGTCCAGACGGTATTGCCACCTGGCTACCTCTGTTGTGGTTATCCGCAGCGTGGTAACGGCGACTTTGATAAAGCTGAGAAGATGATTACCGACAATCGCGTGCTTTTCCATCGCGTTGCCAACACCCTAAATTATTTAGATATTAAAACTGTCGTTGTATCTTGCGGAACCTGTTATGACCAATTGGCTGGTTACCAGTTCGAACAGATTTTTCCAGGGTGCCGAATCATTGATATTCATGAGTACTTGTTAGAGAAAGGTGTAAAGCTTACGAATGTGTCTGGTGTGAAATACATGTATCACGATCCTTGCCACTCTCCAATGAAATTACAAGATCCAATTAAGACTGTGACTGAGCTCATTGAGCAAGAGGATGGCAAAGCAATTTTGAAGAATGATCGTTGCTGTGGCGAATCTGGAACGCTCGCAGTTACGCGTCCTGATATTTCTACGCAAGTACGTTTTCGCAAACAAATTGAGATGGAAAAGGCGGCCAACAACTTACGCAAGGGCGACTTTACCGGCGATGTTAAAGTGCTCACTAGTTGCCCATCTTGCTTGCAGGGCTTAACACGTTTTGATGCCGATAGTGATACAACAGCTGACTACATCGTAGTTGAGATGGCTCAAAAATTACTGGGTAAAGATTGGATGCAAGATTATGTTGCAAAAGCCAATCAGGGTGGTATTGAAAGGGTATTGGTCTAATGATTCCGACAAGCGTAGTGGTGCATCAACAATCAAGGGTGCTGGAGTTGGGTTATGAGAATGGCAAAACATACCGCCTACCATTTGAATTTTTAAGAGTGCTTTCCCCTTCAGCCGAAGTCCAAGGGCACGGTCCTGGACAAGAAACTTTGCAAACTGGAAAGCGGGAAGTCTTAATTGCCAATATTGAACCTGTAGGGCATTACGCCATCAAACCCTCCTTTTCGGACGGTCATGATTCTGGCTTGTATTCATGGGATTACTTGCAATTTCTTTGTGAGAACCATGAGCAATTATGGCAAGAGTATTTAGATAAATTAGCTGCTGCCGGCTTAGATCGTGATGCCCCGATGAATGTAGCTGGTGGCAAATCTTGCGGCTCGCATTGAGCGATATCGTGTGAGGTAAGAGAGATATGAGCAAGACCCATTTCGGATACCAAAGTGTTGATGAGACTGAAAAGGCTGGCAAAGTAGCTGAAGTATTTCACTCTGTGGCGAGTAAATATGATGTGATGAATGACTTGATGTCGTTTGGTCTGCATCGCTTATGGAAGAAAGTGGCTATTGCCCGAGCAAATGTTCGCCCTGGACAAAAAGTTTTAGATATTGCAGGAGGTACGGGTGATTTAGCTTTGGCTTTTGCGCGTGCAGCCGACTGGGGTCGCAATCAAGATGCCCAAGTTTGGCTTAGCGACATTAATGCTTCCATGCTTGGGGTTGGTCGGGATCGTTTGTTAGATCAAGGACTAGCTTTGCCTTGCGTGCAATTTGATGCTGAAAAAATTCCCTTTCCCGCTAATCATTTTGATGTCGTAACCGTTGCTTTTGGTTTACGAAACATGACCCATAAGGAAGTAGCGCTAGCAGAAATGCTCCGCGTGATAAAAGCGGGTGGACGTGTCTTAGTGCTGGAGTTCTCAAAGCCTGATGCTTTTTTGCAGCCAGCTTATGATGCTTACTCGTTTAAGGTACTGCCCTGGTTGGGTGAGAAGATCGCTCAAGATGCCGATAGTTATCGATATTTGGCTGAGTCCATTCGCATGCACCCCGATGCGCAAACTCTCAAAGAGATGATGTTGGGTGTAGGTTTTGATGAGGTGCAAACCCACAGAATGACTGGGGGTATCGTTGCCCTACATATTGGTATTAAATACTAGTAATCTGCTCAATAAGTAGTCCAGAATTTAGAAGTTCTATAGGAGATTAGTTGATGAACAAGCATTTTTTCAAGGTAGTACTCGTGAGTGCGAGTTTGATATTTGCTTCGATTGGCCATGCTGATGCTAAGCGCTTGGGTGGCGCAAGAAGTATTGGTAAGGCCCCAAGTGCTCCGATGCAAAAACAAGCGGCGCCTGTTCAAAAACCAGCACAGCAAGCAGCACCTGCTCAAGCGGCTCCTGCACCTACGGCTAAACCACCTGCCGCTCCAAACCGCTTTGGTGGCATTTTGGGCGGTCTAGCTGCTGGCTTAGGTATTGGTTACCTTTTGTCCCATTTTGGATTGGGTGAAGCAGCAGCCTCAATGGTGACTGGCTTGCTCATCGCTCTTTTAGCTGGTTTTGTCATTATGTTTGTGATGAGAAGAATGATGCCTGCATTGTCTGGTGCTAGTCAGACTAGTCCAATTGCACAAGCAGGCATGCAACGCGCTAGTGTTGATCAAAATCTAAGACAGGAGCCAGTATTTACACCGTCAGCGAGTTCTTTTGGAGGAATGTCGGCAGAGCCAGAGACATTCCAATCTACTTTACCCCCAGGATTTGATGAATATGCATTTTTAGATAATGCAAAGCAATACTTCGTTAGCCTACAAAAGGCTTGGGATCAGGGTGATTTGAGTGCTTTGCGTGAATACACTACGCCCGAGATGTTTAATACCATTGCACAAGACCTCTCAGGGCGTGCTGACAGTACGAACCAAACTGATGTTGTGACCCTCAATGCTCAATTATTGGGCATTGAGACTGCGGACAATGCTTACTATTGCAGCGTTCAGTTCAGTGGAATGATTCGTGAACAAGTTGGTGCACAAGCCAATAATTTCTCAGAAATTTGGAATTTAAGTAAGCCAGTATCTGGTCCAGGCGGCTGGGTACTAGCGGGTATCCAGCAGTTAGTTTAAGCTTAGGGTACTTTCCATTGAAAGCCCGCACTTGTGCGGGTTTTTTACGCTTATGAATGTCGTTTCACAATCTTCCCATCAGTTTGCAGCTGCCGCTGCCTGCAAAGCTATAAACCATGTTCTTAAATCTGAACCTTGGGCCATGCGTGAATTGGCGGCGCATGCTGATAAAACAATTTTGCTTGAATTGCCTTTTGGTAATCTTTGCCTTCAATTGAGTTCTGATGGTTTATTGAGACCTGTAACAGAGATTCAGTCAGCCTCGCTGGTGTTGAGTATTTCTGCAAATGCCTTAAATGGCCTATTAACCCAAGTCGGTAATTTGAAAGAACAGGCAATTAAGTCCGTCAAAATTACTGGTGATGCTGATTTAGCTCAATTAATTGGTCGTTTAGCTGGACAATTACGTTGGGAGTATGAGGAGGATCTCGCACGTTTTATAGGCGATGCGCCAGCTAGTTTTGCGGTAAGTCAAGGAAAGAAATTTCTATCAGCAGGGCGTTTGGCAGTTTCGGATCTCTTAGAGAATGCTGTTGAGTATGTCAGCGAAGAAAGAAAAGTGCTGTTAAATATGCGAGATTTTATGATTCACAAAAATGAATTAAATGAATTGCGTGACGCTGTTGATCGAATTGAAAAGCGCATTCAACATCTCGAAAGAAAAGGTTAATTCACCGTGCGTCGACTTGCTCGCCTTTCATTCATTTTTTTTACATCGTGGCGGTATGGGATGCTGCCATTGCTGCGAGATATTCTTCGACCTGGAATTAAGAAGGGTTTAGTAAGCATTCTGTGCTGGATCTCTCCTGGTCAGGATTTACCTCGGTGACAGCGCATTCGTTTGACACTAGAGGCGCTTGGCCCAATCTTTGTCAAATTTGGACAAGTACTTTCTACTCGTCGAGATTTACTACCCGAAGATATCGCAAATGAATTAGCCAAGTTGCAAGACCAGGTTCCACCATTTTCTAAAGAAGAATCATGTCGTTTAATTGAATTGGCGCTTGGGAAATCAATCGAAGAAGTATTTCTAAGTTTTGATGCAACTCCCGTAGCAAGTGCTTCTGTTGCTCAAGTGCATTTTGGTTTATTGCGTGGCACCCAAAAACACCCTGAGTGGGAGGGTCGTGCTGTAGCAGTCAAGGTATTGCGCCCAGGTATCTTGCCAGTGATTGAGGGTGACCTTGCTTTGTTGTATGACCTGGCGAAAATTATTGAACGTAGTTCAGAAGATGGTCGCCGCTTAAAGCCACGCGAGAATGTAAGAGAGTTCGACACTTATTTACATGATGAGTTGGATTTGATGCGAGAGGCTGCAAACGCTAGTCAACTGCGCCGCCATTTCGTTGACTCTAAAAAATTGATGATTCCAGAGATGTATTGGGATTTATGTCATACCAATGTCATCGTGATGGAAAGAATGCATGGTATCTCTATTGGCCGGACTGCTGAGTTACATGCTGCGGGAGTTGATTTTAAAAAGCTGGCTGCCGACGGTGTTGAGATCTTCTTTACCCAAGTTTTCCAATACGGCTTCTTTCATGCAGATATGCATCCAGGAAACATCATGATCAGTCTGGAGCCTGAAACATTTGGCCGCTTTATTTCCTTAGACTTTGGAATTGTTGGGGCACTTAGTCAATCTGATAAAAGTTATCTTGCCTTAAATTTCTTGGCCTTTTTTAACCGAGATTACCGACGAGTTGCGCAATTACATATTGAGTCTGGTTGGGTTCCAGCAGATACTCGAGTGGAGGAACTTGAGGGTGCAGTACGATCGGTTTGCGAGCCTTACTTTGATCGCCCTTTGAAAGAGATTTCTCTTGGTATCGTATTGATGCGTTTATTTCAAACCTCAAGACGGTTTAAGGTGGAGATTCAACCCCAGTTAACTTTGCTCCAAAAAACTTTATTAAATGTTGAAGGGCTTGCTCGGCAACTAGATCCAGACTTAGATCTTTGGAAAACTGCCAAGCCTATTTTAGAGAAATGGGTTAGTCAGCAGGTGGGCTGGCGAGCCCTATTGGATGGGGTAAAGGCTGAGGCGCCCGCTTGGGCACAAATTTTGCCTACTTTACCTCGCTTGATAGCCGAGAGCTTGGCTCGCGACCAAGGTGCACAAAGGGAGCAAAATCTCGAATTAGAGGCCCTAAAGGCGCTTTTGCAACAAGAAAGGCGAACATACCGCCTTTTGGTGGGCGCTTTACTCTTTGCAGGAGGATTTTTGCTCGGAATTTTGATAATCGGGCCAGGGTTCCGATAGTCTGTCGCTAGTCACCAGTTAAACCGCTAAAATGCTAGGTTAAGCAAAGCTTAATCATAGGCACATGAAAAAATACTTTATCGCTGGCATCTTGGTCTGGGCACCAATGTCGATCACTATTTGGGTGATTGCATCAGGTTTGGGCCTGCTCGATGCTGTTTTTGGCTCTGTCATACAAGCCCTGATTGCTATTTTCCCGCATCAATTTGCTGGGGATTTGCGACACTTCCGCGAACTTCCTGGGGTGGGTGTTTTGATTGTGGTGTCGGTAATTATGCTGACTGGTGTTATGGCCATTAGTTTTGCAGGGCAATGGTGGATGAAAGTCTGGAATCGATTGATGAATCGGATTCCAATTGTTCGCTCTATTTACTCTAGTGTTCAGCAGGTTTCCTCCACCTTATTCTCTGGTAGCGGCCAAGCTTTTAGTAAAGCATTATTGATTCGTTATCCTCATGCTGAATCTTGGGCGATTGCTTTTCAGACTGGTATTCCAGCTAAAGAGGTTGCTTCAAAGTTGGGTGAAGATTACGTGAATGTATTCTTGCCAACCACTCCAAACCCAACATCTGGATTTTTTATGATCGTGCCACGCGCCAACACCATTGAATTAGAGATGAGTGTTGAGGAAGCGTTAAAGCACATTGTTTCTATGGGATCTGTTCCCCCTACCAATTCAAGTAGTTTGACTGTAGCCAAGTCACCACGCCATTTTTGATTTATAGGAAATTGTTATGTCGATGCGAAGCCATACCTGCGGTCAGGTAACTGAATCACTCATTGGTAAAGAGGTCACCCTCTCTGGTTGGGTTAATCGCCGCCGCGATCATGGCGGTGTGATTTTTATTGATTTGCGTGATCATCAAGGTTTTGTGCAAGTGGTATGTGACCCTGATCGCCCAGAAATGTTTGCTCTAGCAGAACAAGTGCGCAATGAGTACTGTATTCAGGTCAAAGGTTTGGTTCGAGCCCGCCCTGCTGGTACTGAAAACAATGACTTAGTAAGTGGCAAGATTGAAGTACTGTGCCATAGTTTGGTTATTTTGAATGCGTCGATAACCCCACCATTTCAGTTGGAAGATGAAAACCTTTCTGAGACTACCCGTCTAACGCATCGTGTCTTGGATTTACGTCGTCCGCAGATGCAAAAAAACTTACGTTTGCGCTACAACGTTGCAATGGAGTGTCGTCGCTATTTGGATGCTGCGGGCTTTATTGATATTGAAACACCGATGTTGACTAAGAGTACACCTGAGGGTGCTCGAGATTACTTGGTGCCATCGCGTGTGCATGATGGCCAGTTCTTTGCTTTGCCACAGTCTCCCCAGTTGTTTAAGCAATTATTGATGGTTGCAGGTTTTGATCGTTACTATCAAATTACAAAATGTTTCCGCGATGAAGATTTACGCGCAGATCGACAGCCTGAATTTACCCAGATCGATTGTGAAACAGCTTTTTTAGATGAGTTTGAAATCCGCGATCTCTTTGAAAATATGATTCGTCATATCTTCAAGGTCACCATGAATGTGGAATTACCAAATCCATTCCCAACCATGTCTTACTCGGAGGGTATGGCACGCTTTGGATCTGATAAGCCAGATTTACGTGTGAATTTTGAGTTTACAGAGCTTACAGACTTAATGAAGGATGTCGACTTCAAAGTATTCTCTGGTGCCGCAAATCAAGTTGGCGGCCGTGTGGTTGGCTTGTGCGTTCCTGGTGGCGCAGAGATAAGTCGTAGCGAAATTGATGACTACACTCAATTTGTTAGCATCTATGGAGCTAAAGGTTTGGCATGGATCAAGGTCAATTCTGTTGCTGAAGGCCGAAATGGATTGCAATCTCCAATTGTCAAGAATTTACATGATGCTGCCATTGAGGGCATTCTCAAACGAACTGGCGCTAAGGATGGCGATATTATTTTCTTTGGTGCCGATAAAGAAAAAGTTGTTAACGATGCCATTGGCAATTTGCGTTTGAAGATTGGCCACTCTGCATGGGGTAAAGAACATGGTCTATCAACAGAAGGCTGGAAGCCTCTCTGGGTAGTTGATTTCCCAATGTTTGACTATGATGAAGACGAAGCCCGTTGGGTTGCTTGTCATCATCCGTTTACAAGTCCTAAGGATGATCACTTGCAGTATTTGGAGTCTGACCCCGGTAAGTGTTTAGCTAAAGCATACGACATGGTACTTAACGGTAGTGAGATCGGTGGCGGTTCTGTGCGTATTCATCAAGAGGCGGTGCAAAGCCAGGTATTCCGTGCACTCAAGATTGGCGTTGAAGAGGCGCAGGCGAAGTTTGGCTTCTTGTTAGATGCTTTGCAATATGGTGCACCTCCGCATGGTGGTATTGCTTTTGGTTTAGATCGTATCGTGACAATGATGACCGGTGCTGAATCTATCCGTGATGTAATTGCTTTCCCTAAGACGCAACGCGCACAATGCTTGTTGACACAGGCCCCTAGCCCAGTTGATGAACGTCAGTTGCGCGAATTACATATTCGCTTACGTCAAGCAACTCCAGCGGCTTGAGCCTGAGAGTTTTTAAAGTATCTTGAAAGTCCCCATTTCGGTTTTGGTAGTAATTTATAAATCGAATGGGGAGGTCTTGTTAATTGAGCGGGCTGATAAAGCTCATTTTTGGCAATCTGTAACTGGCAGTCTTGATTCTCCAGACGAGGATTTAGCCCTTGCTGCCGCTCGTGAGGTCTTTGAGGAGACGGGCATTGATGTTCGGTCTCTAACCCCCGGAGCTCTGATCAATATGCAACATCAGATTGAATACGAGATCTACCCTCAATGGCGCCATCGTTATGCGCCCGGTGTTACTCGGAATTGCGAGCACTGGTTTTCATTGTTGGTTCCCAATGACATTCAGATTCGTTTGTCTCCAAGAGAGCATGTTGCCTACCAGTGGCTACCCCATAAAGAGGCTGCTAGGGTATGCTTTTCACCTAGTAATCGGGATGCTATTTTGCGGCTTTTTAGCGCATCTCAAGTAGGAACTCGCTAAGATAGATCAATGAGACATTTATCTGGGAATCAACATTCTGCAGTAAATCCCAATTCTTCAAGAGGGAGTGATTGGAAGGTTATTCGAGATCTGCTCCCCTATCTTTTGGAATATAAGTTTCGCGTTGCGATTGCCCTTACTTGTTTAGTGGCCGCAAAAGTTGCCAATCTGGGCATTCCAATTTTGCTAAAGCGTTTAATTGATGCATTAAATATTCGGGTAGATTCACCCCAAGCTTTGCTAGTAGTCCCTGTCGGACTCATTTTGGCTTATGGCTTACTTCGAATTTCTGCCTCATTATTTACTGAGTTGCGCGAGTCCTTATTCGCAAGGGTGACTCAGAATGCAGTTCGCAAAGTGGCCCTGCAAGTATTTGAGCATCTGCATGCCTTAGCGTTGAGTTTTCATTTGGCGCGTCAAACAGGCGGGGTAAGTCGGGATATTGAGCGTGGTACGCGCGGCATTCAATCTCTGATTTCTTATTCTCTGTATAGCATTTTGCCCACTTTAATTGAGTTTTGTTTGGTGCTTGGCTACTTTGCTTATACATACGATATTTGGTTTGCTGCGATTACTTTTGCCGCCCTGGTTCTGTACATAGTATTTACAGTTCTTGTGACTGAGTGGCGCACACATTTTCGGCGCGCGATGAATGATATGGATTCAAAAGCGAATCAAAAAGCTATTGATTCCTTGCTTAATTTTGAGACCGTGAAATATTTTGGTAACGAGGCGTTTGAAGCAAGCCGTTACGATCAGAATCTAATGCACTATCAAGCTGCCGCTGTGAAGTCGCAAAAGTCTCTAGCCATATTGAATTTTGGACAGCAAACAATCATAGCGCTTGGTTTGGTATTAATTTTATGGCGTGCAACCTTGGGAGTCATTGATGGTTCAATGACTCTTGGTGATTTAGTGCTAGTCAATACATTAATGATCCAGCTTTATATTCCGTTGAACTTTTTAGGTGTAATTTATCGGGAGATTAAACAGGCCCTTACTGATATGGATCGCATGTTCTCACTTCTCAATACTGAGAAGGAAATCGCTGATGCGCCAAATGCAAAGCCACTGCATATCGCTAACTATAGTCGTGGCCCCGATGTTCGTTTTGAGCATGTCTCTTTTCGCTATGGTAGCAAGCGAGATATTTTGCGGGATATTAGTTTTCATATTCCTGCAGGCACTACCACGGCAGTAGTTGGTCAAAGCGGTGCGGGTAAAAGTACTTTAGCGCGTTTGCTTTTTCGGTTTTATGATGTTCAATCTGGGAAGATTGTGCTTGATGGACAGAATATTCAGGATGTCACCCAAGCTAGTTTGCGTAAGGCAATTGGCATTGTGCCGCAAGACACAGTCTTATTTAATGACACCATTGGGTATAACATTGCCTATGGCAATCCGGGCGCTTCGATTGCCGAAGTGCATGAAGCTGCCAGAGCCGCACAAATTGATAAATTTATAGAGCATCTTCCAGATGGTTACGAAACCCAGGTGGGTGAGCGTGGTTTAAAACTTTCTGGAGGAGAAAAGCAGCGCGTTGCCATCGCACGCACGCTCCTCAAAAGACCAGCCATGCTCATTTTTGACGAAGCCACATCTGCTTTAGACTCCAAAACAGAGCGAGCTTTTCAGGAAGAATTATTGAGTTTGGCAAAAAATCGTACTACTTTGATCATTGCTCACCGCCTTTCTACTGTCGTTCATGCTGACCAAATATTAGTGATTGAGCATGGACAGATAGTAGAGCATGGCACTCATGTCGAGTTGCTCGCGGCTAAAGGACACTATGCCCAGATGTGGCAAATGCAAGAACGTAGCACTCTTGATTAGAATAGCCTAATGAATTCACAAGAGATAATCCTCAAAAATGCCTTTGCTGCTGCCTTGGCAGTTGCAGATCCGAAAAAGATTGTTCCCCAGTATTTACGTCAAATATTTCCTGTTGGTGAAGAGCCTAAGGGTCGTTGTCTGGTGGTAGGAGCTGGTAAGGCAAGCGCTTCTATGGCTAGCGCGATGGAAGATTTTGCGAGGCAGTATTGGCCTGGGGTCGATTTATCTGGGCTTGTGCTCACTCGTTACGGACATGGCTCCCCCACACAGCAAATTCAAATTGTCGAAGCTGGACACCCAGTTCCCGATCAAGCAGGCATGGATGGCGCTAAAGAGATTTTTCGTTTAGTTGGTCAATTACAGCCAGGTGATGTATTGATTGCCTTAATTTCTGGTGGGGGTTCAAGTTTGCTCACGCTTCCTCAGTCTGGGATCAGTATTGATGATATGCGTCAGACTACTGAGGCACTTTTGCGCTCTGGTGCTCCTATTGAAGAAATGAATATTGTGCGCAAGCATTTATCTGCTATTCAGGGTGGCAATTTAGCAAGGTTGGCTATAGCAGGTGGTGCACGCGTTGAAGCCTTAATCATTTCAGATGTGACAGGAGATTCGCCTGCAGATATTGCTAGTGGTCCATGTGCCCCTGATTACTCCACTTATCAAGATGCTCTCAATATTTTGGCTAAATACCGATTAGGAGAAGGAACTATTCCGACATCAGTGCTAGATCATCTGACGAGAGGTGCAGCCGGTCTCATTCCTGAGACTCTTAAAGAGAAAGATCTTCAGAAAGCTTGGGTTAAAAATCATGTGATTGCTACTGCCTATAAAAGCCTTGAGGCGGCAGCACAATATGTCCGCGAGCAGGGCTATGAGCCCATCATCTTGGGTGACACTATTACCGGAGAAGCTCAAACGGTTGGTGTCGAGCAGGCCAATACTGTTCGAGAATTACTGCAAGGCAAAGCTTCTGTAAATCATCCAGTAGCTTTAATTTCGGGTGGAGAGTGTACCGTGACCTTGCCAGCTGGTATTAAGGGGCGCGGAGGCCGTTGCAGCGAGTATCTTTTATCTTTGCTCAATGCTAGTAGCGATATGCTGAATATCTCTGCCTTAGCTGCTGATACCGATGGAATCGATGGTAGTGAAAAAAATGCTGGAGCTTGGTTTACACCTCAGATTCGTAAGTCTGTCAAAAGTGCTGGACTGATCCCTGCAGATTTTTTGGCTCAACATGATTGTTATGGTTTTTTTGCCCAATTAAATGCTTTGGTGGAAACTGGGCCTACATTAACTAATGTGAATGACTTCCGCATCATTCTGATCGACTGATACCTTACTATGTCTATTAGCCCAAGTAAAATTGAATTAACTCAGCCTGACGATTGGCATTTACATATTCGTGATGGCGACGTCATGAAGGATGTATTGGCAGACACAGCAAGGCAGTTTGCCCGCGCCATCATCATGCCCAATCTTAAGCCACCGGTTACCACTGTGGATTTAGCTAAGGCTTACCGTTCTCGTATTGAATCTTGTCTCAAGTCTTTGGGTATTGACGGTTTTACGCCTTTAATGACTTTGTATTTGACAGACAATACTTCCGCTGACGAAGTTAAAAAAGCAAAGTCTGAGGGCATTACTGCCTTTAAGCTATATCCCGCAGGCGCCACTACTAATAGTGATGCTGGTGTAAGTGACATCAAGCATTGCTACGCTACGCTTGAAGCGATGCAAGCCCTTGGTGTGCCATTGCTAGTGCATGGCGAAGTAACGACTGCCGAGATTGATATTTTTGATCGCGAAGCGGTATTTATTGATCGTGTGCTGATTCCGCTTCGAAAAGACTTTCCGGAGCTCAAGATTGTTTTTGAGCACATCACCACTAAGCAAGCAGCTCATTATGTGCGTGATGCACAGAGCGCAATTAATCAGCCCAATACCATTGCCGCAACCATCACCCCGCAACATTTGTTAATGAACCGCAATGCTATTTTTGCTGGTGGTATTCGTCCGCATAACTATTGTTTGCCGGTTCTCAAACGCGAAGAGCATCGCCTTGCTTTGTTAGAGGCGGCAACGAGTGGTAACCCCCGTTTTTTCTTGGGCACAGATAGTGCGCCGCATGCCAAGGGTGCTAAAGAAGCTGCGTGCGGGTGTGCAGGTTGCTATAGCGCGTTTAATGCCTTAGGTTTGTATGCAGAGGCTTTTGATAGTGTTGGCAAGTTAGATCGCTTAGAAGGGTTTGCAAGTTTCTTTGGCCCTGATTTTTATTCTTTGCCGCGCAATAGCAAAAAAATTACTCTAGTAAAGCAGAATCAAGCTATTCCCGAAGAGCTTCCTTTGGGAGGGGCAACGATTGTCCCACTTCGGGCTGGTGAAACAATTGCTTGGTCTTTAATCTAAATTATTTCCCCCTAAAACTGACTTTTTCTACTAAATCTTTGCGACTGCGTTAGACTGCAGGCGCAGAGTCAATTGGGCAATCGCCGCCTCTTTATTGAGGGGGAGGAAAGTCCGGACTCCAAAGGGTAGGGTGATGGCTAACGGCCATCCACGGTGACGTGAGGAATAGGGCCACAGAGACGAGCGTATTTAGTTACGGTGAAACGCGGTAACCTCCACCCGGAGCAATCCCAAGTAAGCAGACGATGAGGCGACCCGCTGAGTCTGCGGGTAGGGAGCTTGAGCCGTCAGGTAACTGCCGGCCTAGAGGAATGATTGCCCCTGGACGCAAGTCTGGGCGACAGAATCCGGCTTATCGATTGACTCTGCACTTACTCTGAAACGATGTCGATGCTGTAAGTAATTTCCGCGGTTTTTGCTAGCATGGAGGTTGCAGAGCAGTACTTTTCGTGGGAAAGCTTTACCGCACGCTCCACTTTTGGACGCTCTAAATCTTTGCCGGTAAC
>JALRHB010000110.1 GCA_023253245.1 Polynucleobacter sp.
CGAGAGAGCAAGAGCCTTGAGACAACACATCACCATCACGCAGAGGCATACAGCCTATGACCCAACCTGACGAATTGACAGTGATCCTCAGCAGGATCGAGAGGGTGGCTCAGATCATCGAGAGGGATGCCATGAACAAGGGCAACCAGATCAGGGCCAAAGAGATTATTACGCTTGTAGAGATGGCTATGAGGGCCAAGAGAGCAGAGGATGTGTGATGACTGATAGTGAAATGCTCAAGGCCCAAGCCGCCGAGATCGAGAGGCTGCGGGGTGATCTAAAGAGGGCGGTGAAGGCAGGAGTGGATGTTGCGGCTTCCCTCAGCGCAGCAATTTCCTTGTTGCAACGAGGCGGGAAAAAGGCCGCGCCCAGCGACAAAATGTTTAACCAGATGTTGGCTGACTATAACTTAAGCCTTGATCGTTTCCGCACCACCCTCGCAGCCGTGGCGGAGTCACATAAACTTAAAAGTGAAAACACTTGACAAGAGAATCAAACTAACCTATATGCTCTCTATAAGCAGACAGTAAGGAGCTAACACAATGAGCGACTACGAAATCTACATCACCAACAACGGTAACCAGTATCGTGTAGATGTTACCCTTACTAAAGAGGGTGACTATGAAGAAGAACGCTATGTAAACCACCCTGAAGACAACTACCTCAACGTCTACGGTGAGCCTGAGTTTGAGTTTATCTTCTGGTCTGAGGAAGATGATGACGACTATGAAGTAGAGCCTACAAGTGAGATGATTAAGCAGGCTAAAGAAATTTGCGAAAACATCTACTGGAACACTATCTATGACTAATGGAGTAAGTGATATGAATCATCGATAAAGAATAAATACTGACTGCCTTGGGCATTCACCAGAGAAAATACTTTTGGGGTCACGCTATGACCAAGCGCCAAATTACGATAGTAAATAGCAATTTCTACAGCCAGGTTTTCAGAAAAGAGATGCATGAGATTTGTGGTTTGGAATTAGTGAAACTTAGTTAGTCAATAAGTCAATCAATAACTAAGCTATGTATTTCTTTAAGAAATCCAAGGTTCTTTGCCATGCAAGTTGAGCTGCCGCTGGATTGTATTGAAGTGGCGGCATATTACGCTGCTCTGATTTGGGATTGGCAAAAGCATGTTTGGCATCATAACGTTCAAAATCGTAATTAACCCCAGCCTGCCTTAACTTCTCCTCAAGCTGATCAACACCTGCGATTGAGAAAAATTCATCATGTAAGGCCCAGTGTGCCAACATTGGTTTCTTAATAGCACTTGCATCAACATACTCCAAGGGAGGATATCCATACCAAACGATCGTCCCATCACACTCAGGAACAAGACAAGCAGAAAGCACTGTCAGTGCACCGCCCATGCAAAAACCGGTAACCGCAACCTTTTCACTTCCAGTAGCCTTAAGATACTGAACCGCACCACGAATATCTTGGCTAGCAGCATCACCAAAATTCAGTCCATTCATTAAATGCTCTGCCTCATTAGCCTCCAACGCCAATTTACCTCGATAAAGATCTGGCACTAAAGCACGATAGCCAGCTTCGGCTAGACGATTGGCAACCGCCTTTACTTCATCATCTAATCCCCACCACTCTTGAAGAACCACTACACCAGGGGCATTTCTGACATTTACAGGTTCCGCTAAATAGGCATCTACGGATTGGCCATCAGGTCTATTAAAAGTAATCATTTTGGTCTCTTTTATTGATTAATGAAGAAGTTTGAGATCGCCCCGCTACTTTGGAGGATGCGGGTCTTTATGAATATATCCCACCAAATAGAAAGTAAGCAAGCCGCACATTGCAGCGCCATATCCCACAAGGTTGTAATGATCCATTTTGCCATCAGCTCCAATTGTCACAACCATGCCTGCAATAACAGATGCCAAGCCTGAAGAGAACATCTGAACTGAACCCACCAAACTCATAAAGGTTCCACGTATTTTGGCATCAACCACCTGACTAACAATAGCCATTGCTGGAATCATGCGACCAGAAACTAAGATAAAGAAAGCTGTTGAATTTAAGAGCACTACCCATAAGGGAACCGGCATGAGATTTGTTGTTACTAGCAGCGGTATAAGACTCACAATTGCTAAAACTCTAAATATTTTGACCTTGCCATACTTATCCGCAAGCTGGCCAATTATCCTAGAGGTCAGCAAGGTAGCAAGACCTCCACATAGGTAAATCAGCGAGATGTAAGAGTTATCAATACCTACATTGGTAGTTAAATATAAAGCGATATAGGGGATCACTGAAAAACCCGTCAACATGATTAATCCCATAAACACAAATGCCCGAAGATGCTCTTTAGCAAAAAAGACATTCCATATTTGACTTAGCCGACTACCCTCATGAATGTGATTTAAATGTCCAGTAATTTGAGGAATATTGCGATAACCCAGATACAAAATTAAACTGGAAATAATTGCAATAAAAATAAAGGGGGCACGCCATCCTAATGCAGAGATATTGTTAGCTAGAAATAAACTAAGTGGCACACCAGCCACAGTCGACACAGAAAATGCGGCCATGACCGTTCCAAGTGCTTTACCCCTACGCTCAAAGGGAATAGAGTCGGCGATGATTGTTTGTACTAATGAGCCTAAGATACCTCCAAACGCACCTGCAAAAGCTCGGGCAATAAAAAGGGAGTGATAGTCAGGAGCCAAACCACAAACTAGAGTAGCGACAATAAAGCAGCCATAAAGACTCAGTAAAAGGATACGTCTTTCGAATCGATCGACAAAGTAAGTTGCAAAAATTCCGGCGCTTGCTGCAGCAAAAGTATAGGATGAAAGCAATAAGCCAAATTCATGGGTATTGATATTCAGCTCGTGAATAAATTCAGGGCCCAAAGGCATCATGATCATGAAATCCAAGATGTGCGTGAACTGAATTCCCGCTAAAGAGAATAAGAAAAACCGTTCGCTCTTTTGTTCTCTTGGCATTTGATGCTTCGGCAACTATATCTTTACTTGATTGAATAAATATGACATTATCAACCCAATCTTTGACTAAAGATTATCAGGCCTCTTCTAGTGATTGCCGCTACCCTCTTCCATGAACACCCTAAACTCCATCATTAATTTCCCATTCGCACTTTTTTTCAGGGATGAGCTTTGGGGAATCTTTGGACTCATTCTTGTTTTGATGTTTCATGGTAGCGCCATCAATCATCTATACATGCGCTTTGAGAGATTGACTCGTCAGAATTTAGCCAAGAGTCGATACAACCTGGTATTTTTTCATTTTTATTCGGCATTTGTATTTATAGCCCTGATACATGTTTTCGAGATTATTCTCTGGGCAGTGATGATTACCGCCCTTAATCTGATTGGTGATCCGGTTAAGGCCATCCTTTTTGCTGGCAGCTGCTATACAACTGTGGGCTTTGAATCGGATTTCCTGCCAGACGGTTGGAAAACAATGGCCTTCTTTATCTCGCTCTCCGGCTTATTTTCTCTGGCATGGACTACATCCATCATGATTGGCATGACCTCTACCTACAAGGAGGCCTGGAACCTCAAATATGGCCAATCTGATGATGATTAAAACTCTAAAAAGCGTATAAATTAGCAAAAATCAGCTATTTTTAGCCTAAATCTTGGTTAAAACTGGCCGATTTTGCAAAAACCTCATAAAAAGACTGGGGCTTTATTTATTGCTTGATGTAATAACCATAAACACAGCGCGTTCCACCTCGTGAAGGGTTGTGTGTATCTTGAATAACTCCATTAAGTATGGCAGTCAAGTGCTTGGAAACCTTAACAATTAATACCCCACGAGGAAGTTCACTGGGCCTGAGATGAACTTGGCACCCTCCTCCAATCTGCATTGTTGGAACCCAGGTAAATCCATGGTTCAAGATGTAATCATGAAAGACCTTGCGATGGTTTCCGTTTCTTGGAGATGAGCCTTTAATATGGAGTCGTTTTGCCACTCTGTCATTGCGTGTTTGGGCATAACCAGCATTAGCATCCCCTAAATCCCCGTAGACTTGCTGGTATGGCAAGCTGGTGGCAATTGCAATGGCACGTACCACGCAATCACCTGCACTCCCTAAATAGCCTGCTGCCGCCCTACCCCCATCATTAAAGGCGAACGGAAACTCTTCAACAGCAGAACTAGAAGAGCCGGCAAATAGCTTTAAGAGATTAAGCACTAAAAAAATAAAAGTGGACTTACCTTTCGGCAAATCCACTCAAATAGTAAAAATTACAGAGCAATTACGCGCAGGCTTTTTTTACTTCAAGACGCCAAGCATGCAATAGAGGCTCTGTGTAGCCATTTGGCTGCTCAAGACCTTTGAAGATCAAATCACGCGCAGCTTTATAGGCGTAAGAATTTTGATAGTTTGGCATCATCGGCTTATAGAAAGGATCGTCAGCATTCTGTGTATCGACAATGCTGGCCATACGCTGCAAGGCCTCGTCAACATCTGCCGCATTGATAATGCCGTGCAACATCCAGTTAACAATGTGCTGACTAGAAATGCGTAAT
>JALRHB010000111.1 GCA_023253245.1 Polynucleobacter sp.
GTGAACTTGTTGATAATCTCTTGCAGCAGATTAAGCCATTTGCCCCACAGTTTCATCTCAATCAAGAAGTCCGTAGTCTTGAAAAACATTCTGATGGGCGTTTTCTGCTAAGCACCTCTCAAGATCAGCATTTTTTAGCTAAGACCGTGTTTATTGCTGCAGGGGTTGGTGCATTTCAACCCAGAACGCTCAACCTTGAAGGCATTGAAGCATTTGTAGATCGACAGGTTTTCTATCGCGTTAAAGATCCTGAACAGTTTTCCGGCAAAAAAATAGTGATTTGCGGTGGGGGAGATTCCGCCCTTGACTGGGCACTTTACTTTGTTGGCAAAGCCGCTAGCGTTACCCTAATCCATCGTCGTGACGAATTTAAAGCATCGCCACAATCTGTAGAAAAAATGCGGGCGCTTTGCGCCGCTGGGTCGATCCAACTCTATATTGGGCAAATTACCGGCTTTAAAGAATCGAGCGGCAATTTAACCGACATTGAGGTCGGCAATATTGATGGTGAAACGCGCCAGCTAGCTGTCGATGCCCTACTACTCTTTTATGGCTTATCACCTAAATTGGGCCCCATAGCTCAATGGGGTCTGGATATTGATCGCAAACAAATTGCTGTGGATACCGCCTGCTTTCAGACGAGCACACCAGGAATTTATGCTGTAGGTGATATCAATATATACCCTGGCAAGAAAAAACTCATTTTGTCAGGATTTCATGAGGCTGCGCTAGCTGCATTCGCAGCGGCAGCATACCTGGCCCCAGAAAAGCAGATTCAGCTCCAGTACACCACTACTTCGCCCAAACTACACAAGGCACTTGGAGTCGACTCTCCTAGATTCGAGTAAGCTCTACCTTATAACAAAATTTATTTGCCCAGTATAGACATGCATCAATATCACAATCTCATGAAGGAGGTCCTTGAAAAAGGCGTCCAAAAATCCGACCGCACTGGGACAGGCACCCTCTCTATATTTGGCCATCAGATGCGATTTAATTTGACTGAAGGCTTTCCGATGGTGACAACTAAAAAGTTGCATCTAAAGTCGATCATCCTGGAATTACTGTGGTTTCTAAAAGGCAGCACAAATAACGATTGGCTCAAAGATCGTGGGGTGTCGATCTGGAATGAATGGGCAGGGCCCGATGGTGACCTCGGCCCCATTTATGGCTATCAGTGGCGCTCATGGCCCGCTCCCAATGGCCAGCACATTGACCAAATTGCAGAAGTTGTCGAAACACTTAAAAAAAATCCCGACTCACGTCGCATTATTGTCTCTGCATGGAATGTAGCAGATATTCCCCGCATGGCATTAGCGCCCTGTCATGCTTTCTTTCAGTTCTATGTGGCCGAAGGCAAGCTATCTTGCCAACTCTATCAACGGAGCGCTGATATCTTTTTAGGTGTACCTTTTAATATTGCAAGCTACGCACTACTGACGCATATGATGGCGCAACAGTGTGATCTTGAAGTAGGTGACTTTGTGTGGACTGGAGGTGACTGCCACCTCTATAGCAATCATCTCGAGCAAGTAAATCTCCAACTCTCAAGAGATTTCTACCCTTTACCCAAACTCAAGATCTTACGCAAGCCCAATTCCATCTTTGATTATGAATTCGAAGACTTTGAAATCATTGGCTATGAGTCCCACCCCGCCATTAAAGCTCCCGTGGCTGTTTAATCCGTCCATTTATGACCACTAGCTCACAACCCGCTATCTCCATGATTGTTGCTCGCTCGCGCAATCATGTGATTGGTCGAGATAACCAAATGCCCTGGAAAATTTCTGCAGATTTGCAGTTCTTTAAAAAAGTAACTATGGGTCACCCCGTCATCATGGGGCGTAAGACTTGGGAATCAATTGGCCGCCCATTACCCGGACGACGCAATATTGTGGTTAGTCGAAATACAGATCTTGTCCTTAGCGGTGCAGAAGTAGTTAACTCATTGGATGCTGCACTCAATAGCCTCAAAGAGTTTCCTCGGGTATTTGTGATTGGCGGCGAGCAGTTGTTTACACAAGCCTTCCCAAAAGCAGACCGCCTCTTCATCACCGAAATCGATATCGATATCAATGATGGCGACACCTTCTTTAAAGTTCCCCATCCAGAGCAATGGCAGGAAGTTGAGAGAACTCCAGCTTCTGAAGGTGATATCCACTTTAGTTTTATTACGCTAGAGCGAAAATAATCAAGGGCCCACGAGGGCCTTTTTTATTCCAACTCAAAGCTCACGTATCATTACAACTTCTTGGCAAAGCTGTACTGAGCAAAAGCTTGCTCGGCAACATTAAACCACTGCGCTTCCATATTTCTAAAGGCGCGGTAATCTTCAAAGATTTTTTTAAATTGTGGATTTTTGGCAGACTCTTCTGCGTAAGTTTCTTGAGTTGCCCTAAAGCAAGCATCCAATACTGAAGAATTGAATTTGCGCAAGACTGCCCCACTTTGAATAAGGCGCTGCAATGCTGGGGGATTTAAAGCATCGTATTTAGCGCACATCTCAGTATGCGCCTCAAAGCAGGCAGCTTGCCATGCAGCTTGATAAGAGGGTGGTAATGCATCCCACTGCTTTTTGTTAACCAAGAAGGATAGTCCAGCCGCCCCTTCCCAAAATGCTGGGTAGTAGTAATTTTTAGCAACTTTAGCTAAGCCGAGTTTTTCATCATCATAAGGGCCAACAAACTCTGCAGCATCAATCGTACCCTTTTCAAGAGCGGAATAAATTTCACCTGCGGGTAATTGCTGGGGAACTACACCTAGTTTTGCCAGCACCTGACCAGCAAAGCCCGCAATACGAAACTTCAAGCCCTTCAGATCCTCTGGCGATTTAATCTCTTTACGAAACCAACCGCCCATTTGCGTGCCGGTTTGACCACCCAAAAAATTCACAATGTTATAGCTAGCATATAGCTCGCGCATTAACTTCATCCCATTACCGTGCAGCATCCAGGCAGATTGCTGACGAGCAGTCATACCAAATGGTGCCGCTGTATCAAAGATGAAGGCGCTATTTTTACCAATGTAGTAGTAACTGGCGGTATGTCCACATTCGACAGTGCCATTTTGTACTGCGTCCAAGACTTGTAATGCAGGCACAATTTCACCTGCAGCAAAGACTTTGACATTAAATTTTCCATCCGTTGCTTTGCTCAATGCTTTAGCAAAAATTTCTGGGGTACCAATTAGAGTATCCAATGATTTTGGGA
This sequence comes from Polynucleobacter sp., assembly GCA_023253245.1. GTDB lineage: Bacteria > Pseudomonadota > Gammaproteobacteria > Burkholderiales > Burkholderiaceae > Polynucleobacter. The sequence goes on from JALRHB010000111.1 coordinate 3,210, forward strand.
AACTAGAAACCAAACGCCAATTGAGAGTTGGTAAGTTTTGAGAAACAACTGGTGCAGACAAAGCGGCTACTCCAGCACCAAGACCAGCCTTCTTTAAAAATGAACGTCTTTGCATCAATACTCCTTTGAATTTCTCTGTAGTTTTTTTATTTTCCGCCAACTGTCATCGATCCAATCAAGATAGAACCAGTCTCCTTGGTACCTCGAATTAAAGAATCGCTACCGATCATTTGGATGTCTAAAAGCATATCTCTTAAGTTTCCAGCAATGGTAATTCCCTCAACTGGATATTGAATTTCACCACGCTCAACCCAGTAACCAAATGCACCACGTGAGTAATCCCCGGTGACATAATTGACGCCCTGACCCATGAGCTCAGTAACCAAGAGCCCAGAGCCCATTGCCTTTAATAAAGCAGGTAAACCACCTCTAGGAGTCATTTTGCTCTGCAAGGTAAGGTGATGAGAACCGCCTGCATTTCCAGTTGTCTTCATTCCCAACTTACGGGCAGAGTATGTAGACAAAAAATAGCCTTGCAAAATACCTTTGTCCACTACCGTTCTTGGCGAGGTCCTCACACCCTCCTCATCAAACGGCGCACTGCCAGTCATAGACTTAAGATGTGGGTTTTCAAAAAGACTGACATGCTTAGGGAGAACTTGCTTTCCAAGACTGTCCAATAAAAAACTGGAGCGACGATACAAAGCACCGCCTGATACCGCCTGAACCAAGCCCCCTAGTAAACCTGCAGCCAAAGGTGCTTCAAAAATAACAGGGCACTTGCGTGTACCTAATGATTTAGCATGCAAACGAGATAACGCTCGCTGTGCAGCATATTTTCCAATTGCCTGCGGTTCAGCCAACTCATGAGGAATGCGCGAGCTGGAATACCAATCATCTCTTTGCATGAGGGCTTTTTTTCCACCTTCATTTGCAATCGGAGCACAGGAAATATAGTGACGAGAAAATGGGTAGCCCCCCATAAAACCATGGCTTGTACCCATCATGAAATGGGCGTGGTGAGCAGATACAGATGCGCCATCGCTATTCTGAATTTGCTTGCTCACAGCAAAGGCAGCACTCTCAGCCGACCTTGCAATTTCTATCGCGGTAGCAGAATCTATATTCCAGGGATGAAATAAGTCCAAATCAAGAGGATTTTTTTCAAGCAATTCCTTTTCGGCCGGACCCGCACAA
>JALRHB010000112.1 GCA_023253245.1 Polynucleobacter sp.
AAATTGCAAGAGCGTATTACTTCCACCAAGACTGGTTCTGTTACTTCTATTCAGGCTGTTTATGTTCCTGCCGATGACTTGACCGATCCATCACCAGCAACAACCTTCTTGCACTTAGACTCCACAGTTGTGTTGTCACGTGATATTGCTGCATTGGGTATTTACCCAGCAGTTGATCCATTGGATTCAACTAGTCGTCAGCTTGACCCACAAGTGGTTGGCCAAGAGCACTATGAAGTAGCTCGTGCTGTGCAAATGACCTTGCAGCGCTATAAAGAATTGCGCGACATTATTGCAATTTTGGGTATGGACGAGTTGTCTCCAGAAGATAAATTGGCTGTTGCTCGCGCACGTAAGATTCAGCGTTTCTTGTCCCAGCCTTTCCACGTTGCTGAAGTGTTCACTGGTTCACCAGGTAAATACGTTCCATTGAAAGAAACGATTCGTGGCTTCAAGATGATCGTAAGTGGTGAGTTGGATCACTTGCCTGAGCAAGCGTTCTACATGGTGGGTTCAATTGATGAAGCCATCGAGAAAGCGAAGAAGCTTTAATCTAGGGAAATTATGTCAAGCATACATGTCGACGTAGTTAGTGCTGAGCAGTCAATTTTCAGCGGTGAAGCCAAGTTTGTAGCGCTTCCTGGTGAAAGTGGCGAGCTCGGTATCTTGCGTGGCCACACACCTCTGATTACTCGAATTCGTCCTGGCTCGGTTCGTATTGAAAAAGCGGATGGGGATGAAGAATTTGTGTTTGTTGCTGGTGGCTACTTAGAGGTTCAGCCTGATCGTGTCACCGTATTAGCAGACACCGCTATTCGTGGTCACGATCTTGATGAAGCGAAAGCTATTGAAGCTAAAAAGCGCGCTGAAGAAGCCATGCAGAACCGTGGCACTGAATTCGATTTGGCATTAGCCCAGTCGGAGTTTGCAATGGCCGCGGCCCAGTTAGCCGCAATTGCACGCTTCCGTCGCAAAAAGTAATTTTCGGCTATTTCCTTGTTGTTAAATGATCGGTTTTTAAAGGCTTGCCTGGGCGAAGCGGTTGATCAGACACCGCTTTGGCTCATGCGTCAAGCTGGTCGATATCTTCCAGAGTACAACGCCACTCGTGCAAGAGCCGGAAGTTTTCTTGGGCTTGCAAAAAATCCTGCATACGCGACTGAAGTTACGCTTCAACCCCTAGATCGATATCCGCTTGATGCGGCAATTCTGTTTTCGGATATTTTAACCATTCCTGATGCAATGGGTTTGGGCTTAAAATTTACTGCCGGTGAGGGCCCGAGCTTTGAGCACCCTTTGCGCACAGAGGAGGCCGTCAAGAAGTTGTGCGTTGCTGATATGAATCAGCTCAAATATGTATTCGATGCTGTCTCTGAAATTCGCAAGGCCCTGGTTCAGGATGGGAAGCAACGTGTTCCATTAATTGGATTCTCGGGAAGCCCCTGGACATTAGCGTGCTACATGATTGATGGTTCTGGTTCAGACGATTTTCGTCATTCTAAGACCATGATGTTTAGTAGACCAGATTTGCTCGAACATATCTTAGAAATTAATGTTGAATCTGTCGCTAGTTATTTAACTGAGCAAGTAAAGGCAGGCGCTCAAGCGTTAATGATCTTTGATACCTGGGGCGGTCTATTGCCTGACGGCTGGTATCAACGTATGTCATTAGCGGCAATGCAAAAAGTAATTGCGCTACTGCCGCGTGAATATGGAGGCCGCAAAATTCCCGTCATTATGTTTACTAAAGGTGGCGGAATTTGGCTCAATGATATGGCTAATGCTGGCGCGGATGTTATTGCATTAGATTGGACGATGCCACTAAGTCGCGCACGCCAACAGCTATTGGACTTAAATAAGCCCTTGACCCTACAAGGTAATTTAGACCCTCTTGTTTTATTTTCTGAGCCTAGGCAGATTGCAGCCGCAGCTAATGCCTTGCTAGATGATTTGGCTGGATCGGTTGCTATCAAGCCTGGCCTGCACCCGCTGGATGGACATGTTTTCAATTTAGGCCACGGCATCAATCAATTTACACCCCCAGATAATGTTAGCGCTCTGTCAGAGGCTGTAATTGCCAGATCAAAGGCCCTGCGAAGCAAGCAATAATCCCAAGTAAATACTAACTTTTCTCTAATATTTGCGAAAAGTTATGCACAGATGGGCGGCAAATTACAAATACAGTAGGATTCACCAATAATATGAACTTTCACATTTACTAATCTCTACAAGTAATTGATTAGATTGAAATATCTAAAAAATGCTCAAATTTGGTGCAATTTATCTTTACTATAAAATACCTGTAAAAATCAGAAGTTGTGAACGATATCCACAGACTTATCCACAGACAAGAGCAAAAAATAATCCATGACGTTTAAACCGATTGTGGTTCAGATCGTACTCGATAAGCCCCTTGCTCAGGGCTTTGATTATTTATGGGATGTTAAAAAACTAGCTGTTGCGCCAAGCCCGGGGCAAATAGTCGAGATACCTTTTGGGAGTTCAATAGCAATAGGGGTAGTAATAAAAGTAAGTGCACACTCTGATTTTGAAATAGAAAAACTCAAGCCTGTTTTACGAGTAGCGCCTCTGCCCCCAATCGATAAGGCAACACTGAGCTTGATGAACTTTGCTAGCAAGTATTACCTGCATACATTGGGCGAAACGATTTTGCCAACCATTCCGCTGATGTGGAAAAAGCCAAATGACTGGGAGAGGATGCCCAAAATATTGGCAGCCGCAGAAAAAAGACGGAGTAAAGAAAAACAGATACTTTCAGAAGGTTTAATTAGGCAAAGCCAACTAAACCTAAAACAAAGAAATGCTCTTCAAATATTGATAGAGGAAAAGGATAGAAATAAATTTCGTGCAATCCTATTGCAAGGGCAAACCGGCAGCGGGAAGACGGCCGTATATCTTAATTGGCTGGAAAATATTCTGAAAAATGAGAATGCTCAAGTGCTTATTTTGGTACCAGAGATCAATTTAACCCCACAGCTTGAGCGACGGGTTCATGCTTATTTTCCAGATAAGCAAATGGCAGTATTGCACAGCGGCATCAGTGAGAAACAAAGAGGGCTTGCTTGGCATGAGGCTATGACCGGCACGGCACAAATAATTTTGGGAACACGCTTAGCAGTCCTAACGCCATTGCCCAACTTAAAGGCAATCGTAGTGGATGAGGAACACGATACCTCTTATAAGCAGCAGGAGGGAATGCGTTATTCAGCCAGAGATTTAGCCATATGGAGAGCGCATCATTTACGCATTCCAATATTGCTATCGTCGGCAACACCATCTTTAGAAACCTGGATGGCAGCACAAGGGGGTCGTTATGAATATATACGGCTCGATCAGCGCGCACAAGGAACAAGTCTTCCTAGTGTTCATTTAATTAATACACGCGATCCACAAACTCAATTTAGCCCAGGAGACCACCCGGATAAAGTACAAAAGAATTTGATAAGCAAGAACTTAGCAAATGCAATATCAAAGACACTTGATCAAAAGAAACAGTGTTTGATCTTGATAAATCGTCGCGGTTATGCGCCGGTACTTAATTGCCCAGCTTGCAATTGGCTATCAAAATGCACACAGTGCTCCGCCTTTACTGTGATGCATAAGGGCGGCACTTTCAGTAGGCGACCTGCGTTAAGCTGTCATCACTGCGGCCTAGTGAAGCCTATTCCACCGCATTGTCCAGAATGCGGCAATGCTGACCTGAAGGCACTTGGCCATGGAACGCAAAAAATTGAAGATGCTCTAGAAGAGATGTGGCCAAAAGCAAGGGTGATGAGAGTGGACGCCGACTCAAGCAGAAAAAGCAAGGGAGCAGAAAATCTATTTCAGGAAATTCATGATGGAAATGTTGACATAGTAGTTGGAACCCAAATGATTGCTAAGGGACACGACTATCAAAATATTGGGCTCGTAGCCGTATTAGATGCTGATAGTCGTTTGTACTCCGCAGATTTTAGGGCTGCAGAAAGATTGTTTGCGCAATTGGTGCAAGTTGCTGGTCGCGCGGGAAGATCTGGTTCAGAGGGAGAAAAGGGTGGAGAAATTTATATTGAAACTCAATACCCAGAATCACCAGTTTTTCAATTTCTATTGCGACACGATGTGGATGGCTTTTTAAGATTTACTGCCGACGAGAGAGAGGAGGCAGACCTTCCGCCCTTCTCTTATCAAGCATTGGTTCATGCAGAGGCAAGAAATTTGGAAAAAGCGCAACAATTCTTAAAAGAGCTTAAGAATTTTTTACAAGCCAGAGGGTCGATCACGAAAGTATTGCGAGTTTATGATCCTGTGCCAAAGCCAGTAATGAGAGTGGCGGGATCAGAGCGCGCTCAATT
>JALRHB010000113.1 GCA_023253245.1 Polynucleobacter sp.
TCTACTTTGCCAATGCACGTTATCTTGAAGACCGCGTATATGACTTGGTCATGTCCAATCCCAATATTGAGCACCTGATACTCATGTGCCCAGCGGTTAACTTCATTGACGCATCCGCTTTAGAAAGCCTAGAAGCCATTAATCATCGCTTAAACGATAGTGGTGTCACACTGAATTTATCAGAAGTGAAAGGCCCTATTATGGACCGCTTACGTCGCACGCATTTTGTTGACGAACTCACCGGTCACATTTTTCTAAGCCAATATGAAGCATGGAATACACTTCGCAGTGAGCGGGTAGCGCGTTCAGTGGGTGGTTTGTAAACCACCTATGATTAAAGCCAAATATCGCCGATCGGTGTTTCAGGAGACAAGTGATAAGCAACCTCTGCTTGAAATAGTTCTGCAGTGGCTAAAGCATCAGTAAGCGCATGATGCGAAGGGTAATTAGGCAAGCCGTATCGCATACGGCTATCTCCTAAGCGAATAGACTCTGGTTTTATACCAAGCTTTTGTTTGATTCGTGCCCACATAGAAGAGCGGCATAATGAGGCTTCTATAGCCATCGTATCAACAACAGGAAAAACAACGCCTTCATTAATACGCTGCTCCAATGCTCTATATAGAAATGGCCTTTCTATGGAGCGATAATGAACCACAAGCACACGCCCCGCCATTACCTTTAACAATGGCTCAATCACATTTTCAAAGTCTTCTGCTTCATCCAAATCCCGATGAGTAATACCATGGAACACAACAGAATCTGCATTTAATGGCGCGATAGGTTTCACCAACCAATGTTTGCTCTGGCTATAGTGAATACGCTCTAACGTAAACGGCACAACGCCTATGCTCACAATTTCATCTCGGCTCGCGTCAAGCCCCGTGGTCTCAAAATCCATCGCTAAAAAAGGCACTCGGCTTAAAGGCGTATCAGCAGCTGGCACACTACTTTGATAATACGCTTTTAGAAAAGCGCTGCTGGCCTGCTTTGCGCCTCGCTCAAAATTCAACAGCCAATCGACGCTGCCATCAGACAATGGGGTTTTTATCGGTGTACTATTGGACATTAAAATCGCCGATTAGGTGGGTATTTTATAACGATGAATTTTTGTGCGTTGGCAACTATCTGAAAAGCATCCTTCAGGTTTCTTCGCTCAAAAGGGCTTATTTGTTCGGGTTCGATATTGTTATCAGGCACCCGATCCGCCTCTAAATCTAGCGCCTGATGCCGTATCCGCACCATCGAAATAAACTCCAATGCATCACGTAAATCGGGCCCACGCCCCGGCGGTAAAATATTGGCCGCGATAATATCGTCCAGACGCTCAAACGAGTTTTGTGCTGTTGACCCCACTGCTAGCGCATAGACACGAATAAGATCTGACAAGGGTGCAGTGCCTCGTCGTTTTAAATTTATCGTATTCCTATGCTCACCATCTTTCTCAACCACGAAATCCTTAAAAAAGCCTAATGGTGGTTTACGATTAATCGCATTGCGCGTTAGACAGGCTAAAAAGTGCGGACTGGCTTGGGCCTTTTTAGCAATTAAGGCGGTAAGCTCATCAGCCCACTCTGTTTGCCCCCAAACGCCGTCTAGATCAAAAAATATCGAGCTATTCAATAACGACTCAGGTGTCGGCTGCTCAATCCATTCAGTGAAATACCCCTTCCAAACCGACAAAGGCTGCCGCCAACGGGTATTGGTTGCCATAATATTGCCAGTGCAATAACTGTAGCCACATTCGGCCAAACCATCACAAACAAAACGCGCCAGCTTTAAAAAATATTCGCCATGCAGCTCAGCATTATAAGAATCATCCAAAATGAGCGCATTATCTTGATCTGTTAGGACTAACTGCTCATCTCGTGCCATTGAGCCTAACGCCAAAAAACAATACGGGATGGGAGGCTCACCTAGTTGCTCTTGCGCCAAGGCTAACAAGCGTTGTTTTATGCTACGTCCAATAACCGACATAGCACTACCTATCATATGTGAATTAGCATCTTCATTTACCATGCGTGTAAAACTTGCATGGATATCCGGAATCAATGCGCTAATTTCTTCTACGCTTTGCGCATCAAAAATACTACTAACCACAAACAAGCTATTATGAGATTCATAACGAATAATATCCGATATCCCAATGACTCCAACAGGCTTCCCAAGGTGTAGTACAGGCAAATGGTGCACGTTATGAGTCAGCATGGTTAACATGGCTTCAAAAACAAAATGGCTGGAATCAATCGTAATAGGGGCAGGTGTCATGATATGGCGCACTAAAGTCGTGTAATCTAACCCTTGAGCAATCACCCGAGTCCGTAAGTCCCTGTCGGTCATAATCCCAATCATTGATACCGAATCCTGCGCGTCGGCCACCAATAGACAAGAAATATCTTCTTCGCTCATTAAGCAGGCTGCTTCTTTAACCGTGGCCGATTCACTAATCAGTACCGGTTCACGAGTAATGAGCTTATTGACCGGTGATGTCATCAGCTCATTAGCATCTTGGCGTCGGGTTACAGTGTGGCTAAGTCGCTTATTATTCTCTAATTCGACAAAATCAGAGAAACGCTCATATCGATCAAATAACTCAATAAAAAGTGCATAAGGAATGAAATAGATTAACGTGTCATCCAGCGCTTTAGCCGGAAACCTAACTGGGCTTTTAGTCAGTACGCTTTGTTGCCCAAACATACCGCCTTCACCTAAACGGTTAAATAACTCACCGTTACGTAAGTAGATCTCCACCGCACCACTTCGGACTATGTGGAGGTCACTATTCGTTTGGCCAACCTCTAAAATCGTTGCCCCAGCTCTAAAATAAGATACATCTATTTCAGTGGCTACCTTGGATAACTCCTCTTCCGGTAACCAACGAAAAGGAACATGATCTTTCAATTAATTGGAAGCGTAGCTCTAAGGGAGCAAACTATCTCGGAGCATTTGAGCCTGCATTTTCTGGACAAGAAGTTTTTTTTGCAGACGAAGAGGGAACAATTAGATCCCTTAGCAGAGAAACTGGAAGGGTCAATTGGGAGGAGAAACTAGACTTTCAACTATCAGTTGGGGTTGCGTATGGCTTTGGTAAGCTTGCTTTTTCTGATAACCAAGGGAATCTTCATTTATTTGATATTGATAGCAAATCAATTGATTGGTCTAGTAACACTGGTTCAGAGGTTTTAGCAAATCCTGTAATTGATGCCCGATTTGTAGTTACAAGAACTTCTGGGGGTGAACTGCAAGCATATAGCATGAGCACTGGCGAAAGAGTATGGTCATTTCGATCACAACTACCCCCGCTTACAGTCCGTGGTACAAGCTCGCCCATCCTATCTCAAGGCAATGTTATTTCTACTTTTGATAATGGCAGGATCGGGGTTTTTCAATTGAATACTGGATTTTTAATATGGGACTCACCCATATCCTACATAAAGGGAGCTTCAGAATTAGAAAATCTTATTGATTCACATTCACGACCAGTTGTTATTGATTCATTGATGTACGCAACAAACTATCAAGGAAATATTTCAATATACGATTTAGCGCAACAAAGACAAGTATGGGCTGAAGAAGCTTCTAGCTTAGTTCCACCCTTGGTTCTCAATAACATGATTGTAGTCATTCAAGATAATGGATCCATCCTTTCCTTTTCAAATAGAACGTTACAGCAATCTTGGCTAAATGAGGACTACTTACGAAGAAAGCTTAGTAACGCTGTTGAGTTTAATGGCAATATCTTGGTCGGAGACTTAGATGGCTATCTTCATATCATTGATGCACTCAATGGTATTACTCTAGGTCGAAAGAAATCAAAAGCATTGTTAATCGTGGAGATGCTGTTTTTGTTGTTGATGAGGATCTCTCTATAATATCTATTAATTAGTGATGGATAGATTATGCTTGAATCAATTGCAATCATTGGTAAACCCAACGTAGGTAAATCATCTCTTTTTAATAAGCTAACCAGTTCCAGAAAGTCTATTGTCTCTGATTTCCCTGGATTAACTAGAGACAGGAACTATAGCTTTATTTCCATCAAGAATAAAAAATTCTTTCTAGTTGATACTGGTGGGATTGGAAATATTGATGGTCTTTCTGGAAAGGTATCCCAACAAGCATGGCAGGCTGCTGAAGAGTCATCAATTGTATTATTTGTAATTGATGGTTCACAAGTCCTAGATAGCTATGATCTTAGCATTCTTCAAAATCTCAGGAAACTTAATAAACCATTTTTTGTATTGTCTAACAAAGCAGATCTAAAGAAAAAGGATGCTATAGCTGATTTAGCAAAAAATGGAATAAATACATTTTTAAGT
>JALRHB010000114.1 GCA_023253245.1 Polynucleobacter sp.
CAAAAGGCTTGAACAAAATGTATTACCGTCACAGCGGATACCCAGGTGGTATTAGCTCAACAAACTTTGACAAGATGCAAGATCGTTTCCCAGGTCGCGCTTTGGAGAAGGCTGTGAAGGGTATGTTGCCAAAAGGCCCACTAGGCTATGCCATGATCAAAAAATTGAAAGTCTATGGCGACGCTAATCATCCACATGCGGCTCAACAGCCAAAAGTGTTAGAGATTTAAGGAAACCATATGGCTATTAATTACGGAAATTGGAATTACGGTACAGGTCGTCGCAAGAGTTCTATTGCACGTGTATTCATCAAGTCTGGCAAAGGTGAGATTACTGTTAACGGTAAGCCTATCGATACTTACTTTGCTCGCGAAACATCACGCATGATCGCTCGCCAACCTCTGGCTCTCACAGCCCACTTAACGACCTTTGATATCAAGGTGAACGTTACAGGCGGTGGTGAAACTGGCCAAGCTGGTGCAGTTCGTCATGGCGTTACTCGTGCATTGATTGACTATGACAACGCTTTGAAGTCTGTCTTGTCTAAAGCAGGTTTGGTTACTCGCGATGCCCGTGAAGTTGAGCGTAAAAAAGTTGGTTTGCATGGCGCACGTCGTCGTAAGCAATTCAGCAAGCGCTAATTCTTTTTTTGTCACTTCAGTATTATCAAAAGGGTCGCTCAAGCGGCCCTTTTTGTTTCTACAATCTAGGTATTAAAGAAATACAATTCATCAGTCAGCATCTTGGAGAATGACATGATAAAAGTCGGCATTGTTGGTGGAACTGGATATACCGGAGTGGAATTATTGCGCTTGTTGGCACAGCATCCTGAAGTAAAGATTGCTGCCATCACTTCTCGCACGGAAGCGGGTATTGCAGTTGCGGATATGTTCCCATCTTTGCGGGGCCGTATTGATCTTAAGTTCACGACTCCTGATGAAGCAAAGTTAGCTGAGTGTGATGCTGTGTTCTTTGCTACTCCACATGGGGTTGCCATGGCACAGGCTAAAGAATTACTAGCTGCAAATGTCAAAATTTTGGATCTGGCTGCTGACTTTCGCCTAAAAGACATTCAAGAGTTTTCTAAGTGGTATGGGATGGAGCATGGCTGCCCAGAGATCTTGGCTGAAGCTGTTTACGGCCTGCCAGAAATCAATCGTGAGGCCATTCAGAAAGCCCGTGTCGTTGGTTTAGCTGGATGTTACCCGACCTCAGTGCAGCTTGGTCTAGCGCCATTGCTCTCGCCTAAGTCAACTGGCGGTAAGCACTTGATTGATGCCACTCATATTATTTCGGACTCTAAGTCAGGAACTTCGGGCGCAGGACGGAAGGCAGAAATTGGCACCCTATTGTCTGAGGCTGGTGATAATTTCAAGGCGTATGGTGTAAAGGGTCATCGCCATCTTCCTGAGATCGTGCAAGGCCTAAAAGCTATTGCGGGACATGACCAGATTGGTCTGACCTTCGTGCCACATTTAACGCCCATGATTAGGGGGATTCATTCCACCTTATATGTACGCTTAACAGACGCTGGCAAAGAGGTGGATTTCCAGAAGCTCTATGAGAACTTTTATCGGGACGAACCATTCGTGGATGTGATGCCTGCAGGTAGTCACCCAGAAACACGTTCTGTGAGGGGTAGCAATGGCTTGAGGATAGCTATTCATCGGCCCGGTGGAGGTGATACCCTGGTTATTTTGGTGGTGGAAGACAATCTGGTAAAGGGGGCTTCAGGTCAGGGGGTTCAGTGTATGAATCTGATGTTTGGTCTCCCAGAGACTATGGGTCTTACTCAGATTGCGCTATCTCCTTAATACGAGGTTTAAAGACCCTTCAGCAAGCTGGGCATTAAAAGCCTAAAATAAGACATCGCCTTTTGAATTGGGAGCAAATCATGACCGAATTAGCAACACAAACTACTGCAGATTTAGCTGAGCCACCAGTACCCTTGGTGTTTACAGATAGCGCTGCTGCAAAAGTGGCTGACTTGATTGCTGAAGAAGGTAATCCAGAATTAAAGTTGCGCGTTTTTGTTCAAGGTGGCGGTTGCTCTGGATTTCAGTATGGTTTCACATTTGATGACGCTGTCAACGAAGATGACACTCAGTTTGAAAAGAATGGCGTTACCCTTCTAGTAGACTCAATGAGTTTCCAATATTTAGTTGGTGCTGAAATTGATTACAAAGAAGATATCAATGGTTCACAGTTTGTGATCAAGAATCCAAACGCACAAACTACTTGTGGTTGCGGCTCTTCTTTCTCTGCTTAAATAAAAACGAATTTAGTTAATTTTTAATCAAGCAGGGTAGCAAGCCCCTAGAATTCTGGGTCCCTTTGCTCCTGTCACGGCTGGCAAATTTGCTGGCCGTTTTTGTTTATGGGCCCAGGCAAGCCAAGCAAAGGCAAGACCCTCAACTAGCTGAGGGTCAATACCAGATGATTTGCTTGTTGTAATTTCCAAAGGGTGTTTAAAAAATTCCCCCGCTTTGACTTTGAGCAAATTCATTAAAGCATTGTTCTTAGCGCCACCACCACAGACAATCAGCTTCTGGGTTAGCGGGGCGTGATGTGCCAGAGCCTCAAGACTTGAGCACGCGGTGAGGTGTAGTAATGTCGCCTGAATATCTTCTGAGTTGATATTATCTGCAGCAATATATTTTCTTAGCCACTCAAGATGAAACTCGTCTCTACCTGTGCTCTTGGGAGGAGCTTTTCCAAAGAAAGGATCAGAGAGCATTCTGTCTAGAAGAGCTTGGTTTGGCTTGCCTTGAAGAGCCCAGACACCGTCTTTATCAAACTCATGACCTTGTTGATCTGCAATCCATGCATCCATCAATATATTGGCGGGACCGCAATCAAAGCCGCTTACTTTTCCATCTTTGTGTAGCAGTGTTAGATTGGCAATCCCGCCAAGATTGAGAACAGCTACATTTTCATTGCAAGAAAATTGTTGCGCATGAAAGGCTGGTACAAGAGGGGCGCCATGACCGCCAGCTGCTATATCTCGACTTCTAAAGTCCGCAATTACATCAATACCGGTTAACTCGGCAAGAAGTGCAGGGTTGAGGGTTTGGTGCGTATAAGCTAAGTGAAGTGCGAGATCAGCTTGGTGACGAATAGTCTGGCCATGAGCTCCTATGGCGCTGATATCTTCGTGGGAAAGCTTGGTTTGAGCAAGTAATTGCTTGACTACATCTGCATAGGCTAGTGCTAAGGCATTAGCAGCCTGGTTCTCGCGAGCAATTTCATTGGACCCGGGTGTTTGAAGCTCAAGCAGGGCTTGGCGCAATTCAGGGCTAAAAGGCTTGCTTGCAGCCCCAATCAGCTTAGTAGACCCTTGGGCATCAATCTTGGCAAGTACGGCATCAATTCCATCTAGGCTAGTGCCAGACATGAGGCCAATATAGAGAGATTCAGACTGATTCATGCGGTTTTGGGTTGTATTCTCAGGAATGCGACAATTATGCTTTAGCAATCTAATCCCTAATTTAACCGAATCAGTTTATAGAGTCAGTATGACGGCTAAACCAGAACCAAAATATCCTCTGACCCCAGAAGTTTTCGCGGCCCTTGAGATTACTAAGCGGGGCTGTGATGAGCTATTGCTAGAGGCAGACTGGATAGCAAAACTAGCTAAAAGCCAGGCTACGGGGGTGCCTTTACGCATCAAGCTGGGATTAGATCCTACGGCGCCAGATATTCATTTGGGTCATACAGTTGTTCTGAACAAATTACGTCAACTCCAGGATTTGGGGCATACAGTTATTTTCTTGATTGGTGATTTCACCAGCATGATTGGTGACCCATCTGGTCGTAATGCTACGCGTCCTCCTTTGACTGCCGAAGAAATTGCTGTCAATGCAGAAACTTATTATCGTCAGGCCAGCATGGTGCTTGATCCCTCTAAAACCGAAGTGCGTTACAACAGTGAGTGGTGTGACCCATTAGGCGCGCGTGGCATGATTCAGCTTGCTGCTAAACATACTGTTGCGCGTATGTTAGAGCGTGATGACTTTACGAAGCGCTATCGCAATGGCGTGCCAATTTCCATTCATGAATTTTTGTATCCATTAATCCAGGCCTATGACTCCATAGCCCTTGAGGCGGATATTGAACTAGGGGGCACGGATCAAAAATTTAACCTACTTGTTGGACGTGAAATGCAAAGAGCTTATGGGCAAGACCCACAAG
>JALRHB010000115.1 GCA_023253245.1 Polynucleobacter sp.
GCTTACCCGTTGTAGCAATCGCTAACTTGGCTGATCTGATGAGTTTCTTAATGGCGTCAAGCGATCCCGAGCTAAGCAATTATCTTCCAGCAGTCAAAACGTATCGCGAGAAATATGGCATCTAAGCATGCCTAGCTTTAGGTGTTAGTCTTAGATTTCTGTTTCGCCTTCAAATACGGTGACTGCAGGGCCAGTCATGATCACTGGCTGGACAACGCCATCAATCACTCCACCCCAGACAATTTGTAAATTACCGCCGCGGGTAAGAACCTTGACTGGTGAATCTAGTAAGCCACGCCGAATTCCTGATACAGCTGCTGCGCACGCGCCAGTGCCACAGGCAAGCGTTTCACCAGCGCCACGCTCGTAGACTCGGAGTTTGATTTCATTGCGATTAATAATTTGCATATAGCCCGCATTCACTCTTTTGGGGAAGGCAGAGTGGTTCTCGATAGCAGGGCCTTCTTCTAAGACGGGTGCGCTCTCAACATCACCCACTACTTGAACTGCATGGGGATTGCCCATTGACAATACACCGACCCAGCTATCATGCATTGCAGGGGCATTCAAGGGAAGTGCATAGAGCATTTCATGAAACTCTTGTTTAGTTGACAAGCCTTCTGCATTAAAGGGAATGAGCTCATGATCAAAAATAGGCATACCCATATCAACCTCCACTTGCCCATCATCATGAGATCTGAGTGTTAGAACTGTATGCGCTACTTCAACACGTAATGGATTTTTATTCGATAGACCTTGGTCAAGAACAAAACGCACAAAACAGCGTGAACCATTACCACACTGCTCAACCTCGCCACCATCAGAATTAAAAATTCGATAGCGAAAATCGGCATCAGGACGTGTAGCTTTCTCAACCAGGAGAATTTGATCGGCTCCAATACCAAATTGACGGTGAGCTAGTTTTTGCCATTGTGCGCGAGATATGTCGCTAAGGTCTTGATTAATGCCATTGAGCACAATGAAATCATTGCCGGCACCATGCATTTTAGTGAAGCGGAGCTTGCGTACAGGCCGATTTAAATTTGTACTCAAAAGAAACCCAATTAGTTATAAAGACTTGGCTCACCAGGAGGTCTATGTTTAAAGCGCTTATGCACCCAATAGTACTCCGCTGGTCTTTGGCGAACAAGTTCTTCGATATATTTGTTCAGGCGCGCAGTATCTTCTTCGGGATTGTCTGTTGGAAAATTGGGAATGGGACTACTAATTTGACATTCATACCCTGATTGATCGGCATTAAGAAGCGTCGTCATTAAACAGACATCGGCACCACTCAGTTTTGCGAGTCGAGAAACGGAAGTAACAGTACTAGTTGGGATACCAAAAAATGGAACAAATACGGAGTCGCGTGGGCCTAGGTCGATATCGGGAGCAATCACTACAAAATTACCATTTCTCGTTTCCCTAATGAGATCACGCAGTTTGCTTTGTCTTTCAATTGATTTCGCGCCAAAGCGATCTCTCCACTCAACCATCTTTTGATTGAAAAATGGATTTTTCATCTTTTGATATAAGCCCGCCCCTCTTGGCCAGCCATTTTTCATAGCAAGTGCAGACAATGCCATGAAACCACCCTCTAGACCAACAAAATGGGGATTTACAAGAATTCTTGGCTTTAGATCTCCTAATGGAACTGCAGAATTGAGCTGAACAAAAGATAGAATTTGATCTGCACTACCAAGCCAGATGCGACTTCTCTCAATCACACTACGCCCAAACAACTTCCAGTGCTCGAGTGCTAATGCATTAATTTCATCATCATTCAGTGTGGGGAAGCAGAGCCGTAAGTTAGTTTTAACAACTTCGGCGCGTTCATTCGGAAAGTGTGCAGCTAGCCAGCCTAAAGCGTAGCCAACATAAATAGTGAATGAATAGGGTAAGAATGCAAAAAAGCGCAGTAGCTTGAGCGCTAGAAAGTTAAATCCATTTTGTATCCAAGTCATCTTCAATAAATTATAAATTTATTAATTAGTTGCCTGGAGGTAATTCGGCGCCGCTAGGATGTTTGTAGCGGTTATAAGCCCAGATGAATTGATTGGGCGCAACTAGGATCGCATTTTCAATTGCGGCATTGAGTTCTGTAGCAGCAATTTGTGAGTCTTCCGAAAATGGAGCTAGTCGTTTGGCCTGCATCAGCCAACCTTTACCTAGTCCTTTGCGTTTAGCGGTAAACATGACAACGGGTGTGTTGTTGCGATTAGCTAAACGTGCGGGGAGGGGGGTTGTATAAGCTGGGCGGCCAAAAAATGGGACCCAAACTCCTTCGCCGCCACTAGGCACTTGATCTGGAAGGATGCCAATTGCCTCGCCGCGAGTGAGGGCTCGAGTCATTTGGCGAACACCATTCAGATTGGTGGGCACGAAATGCATATTGGGATAGGCACGACCTTCTTCAACTACTTCATTTAGCCACTCTTGGCGGGATGGGCGATAGAGGATGGTCGCCGGAAAATGCTGGGCTAATACTCTGGGGATGATTTCAAAACCACCGAGGTGTGGGGTCAGCATGACTAAGCCATGCCCCTCATTGATTGCCGCCTCAACGAGATCCCAATCTCGTACTTCAACAAGGGAAAGTGCTTTTTTGGGATTGCGCCAAATCCACAGACTGTCAGAAAAAAGCTGACCTGAGGCTGCAGCCGCACTCCAAATTTGGAGTGGTAGTTGGCGACTTTTGACAACCGCCTCGTATTGCGGCCTGAAAAGTGAGCGATATTGTTTAGAGCCAATGTAAGCCAGAATTCCAAGAGCGCCCCCAATAAGCTGCACTAAAAAGAGCGGCATCATGGCTATGAGCTTGAGAATGAGTTTGAGGACTAGCTTTTGCACTCTCCAATGATATTCAATGCCAGGCATAGGGCCAAATTTTTACCCCAATTTGATAGATAAAAGCCTTTTCGGATAGAATGATGGCAATCGCTGAGTTAAGACAACTTGCAGGGCGATTCAAAAATTCTGCTAAAGCGTCGCCGTTGTAGTTCCTGGCACGTCGAGTTGTCCCACAGAGCGTGTTAATTTTTAAAGGAATAGGCAATGGCAAACGATTACTTCTTTACCTCAGAATCTGTCTCTGAAGGCCACCCCGATAAAGTTGCGGACCAAATCTCCGACTCCATCTTGGATGCTATTCTGGCTCAAGATCCCACAGCGCGAGTTGCCGCTGAAACTCTGTGCAATACCGGATTGGTTGTTCTCGCTGGTGAAATCACAACGAACGCCAACGTGGATTACATCCAAGTAGCGCGCAATACTTTGCGTGAAATTGGTTACGACAATACCGATTACGGCATTGATTACAAAGGCTGTGCAGTGTTGGTTGCTTATGACAAGCAAAGTCCTGATATTGCTCAAGGAGTTGATAAAGCGCACGATGATGGTCTTGACCAAGGCGCTGGCGACCAAGGCTTAATGTTTGGTTATGCTTGCGATGAGACTGCAGAGCTCATGCCTTTGCCAATTCATTTATCGCATCGACTAGTGGAGCGTCAATCCCAATTGCGCCGTGACGGTCGCTTAAATTGGTTACGCCCTGATGCGAAGTCTCAAGTAACGCTTCGTTATGTTGATGGCAAGCCAGACTCAATTGATACGGTAGTTCTCTCAACTCAACATGATGAGGAAATCTCTTTAGAGAAATTGCGCGAAGCGGTGATTGAAGAGATTATTAAACCTGTTTTGCCTAAGCACTTGATTAAAGGCGCAATTAATTTCTTGGTAAACCCTACAGGCCGATTTGTTATTGGCGGCCCACAAGGCGATTGCGGATTAACTGGTCGCAAGATTATTGTCGACACTTATGGTGGAGCAGCCCCTCATGGTGGAGGTGCTTTTTCTGGTAAGGATCCTTCAAAGGTGGATCGTTCGGCAGCATATGCAGGTCGTTATGTAGCAAAAAATATTGTTGCCGCTGGTTTGGCAAGTAAGTGCTTGATTCAAATCTCTTATGCAATTGGTGTGGCTAAACCAACTTCGGTGATGGTTAGCACCTTTGGTACTGGTAAGATTGCTGATGCAAAAATTGCAAGCTTGGTATCAGAGCACTTTGACTTGCGCCCCAAAGGCATCGTCAAGATGTTGAATCTCTTGCGCCCGATTTATCGCAAGACAGCTGCTTATGGTCACTTTGGTCGCGAGGAACCAGAATTTGCTTGGGAGCAGTGCGATAAGGC
>JALRHB010000116.1 GCA_023253245.1 Polynucleobacter sp.
ACTACAGAGTGAATTGCACCAATACGAGCACAAGCTTGCATGGCCACAATGCCTTCGATGGTCATCGCCATATAAATGATGACGCTATCACCAGACTTGATGCCCATCTTGCGCAGTGCATTTGCCATTTTGCAAACGCGCTCGAGTAACTCTTTGTAAGTTACCTTGGTAACTGAACCATCATCGGCCTCAAAAATAAGGGCGGTTTTATCGCCCAGACCATTTTCTACTTGGCGATCTAAGCAGTTGTATGAGGCATTGGTGGTGCCATCCTCAAACCATTTGTAAAAAGGTGCTTTGGACTCATCTAGAACTTTGGTGAAAGGCTTCTTCCAGTAAATATTCTCTTTTGCAAGGCGCCCCCAAAAACCGCTGTAATCTTTCTCGGCCTCAGCACACAGTTTGTTATACGCATCCATGCCAGGAATGGCAGCACCCTTCACAAAGTCTGCTGGTGGATTAAATACGCGGTTTTCTTGCATTAATGGTTCCATGCTTCACAGCCCTTCTATTGAATAATGAGTCATCTTTTTTCGCGAAATCAGGCGAAATCAGGGGAACGTCTTCCCAAGAGCTAATAAGATAAGTGAAAACACGCAGTAATTGCTCTATGGCAAACCCTTAAAATAGTCCAAACCTTACAAAATAAGCCCTAAACCATGACAAATATCAAACAAAACGACCTTATTCAAAGCGTTGCCGACGCATTTCAGTTCATCTCCTACTACCACCCAAAAGACTTCATTTCCGCCATGGGCAAGGCTTACGAGCTAGAGCAAGGCGCTGCAGCCAAAGATGCGATTGCTCAAATTTTGACCAATAGCCGCATGTGCGCCGAAGGCCATCGCCCGCTTTGCCAAGATACTGGTATTGCGGTGGTATTTCTAAAAATTGGCATGAATGTGCAGTGGCCAGATGCCACCATGAGCGTCTCCGAGATGGTCAATGAGGGCGTTAGACGGGCTTATATGAGCCCCGATAACCCACTTAGAGCATCGGTTTTGACCGATCCAGCGGGAAAGCGCAAGAATACTGGGGATAACACTCCTGCAGTTATCCACTATGAAATCGTGCCGGGCGATGATGTTGAAGTGATTTGCGCTGCCAAGGGGGGCGGTTCCGAGAACAAGGCCAAAATGGTGATGCTCAACCCCTCTGACTCGATTGTTGACTGGGTTCTCAAGACCGTCCCCACTATGGGCGCAGGTTGGTGCCCACCCGGCATTCTTGGAATCGGCATTGGTGGTACCCCAGAAAAGGCTATGCTTATGGCTAAAGAATCTCTGATGGGCCCCGTTGACATTCAAGAGCTCATCGCGCGTGGTCCAAAGAATCGGATTGAAGAATTACGTTTAGAGCTCTTTGAAAAAGTAAATCAGCTTGGCATTGGCGCCCAAGGTTTGGGCGGCCTCTCTACCGTGCTCGATATCAAGATCATGGATTACCCAACCCATGCAGCCTCTCTTCCAGTGGCGATGATCCCCAACTGTGCAGCGACTCGTCACGTGCACTTTCATCTGCATGGTGATGGCCCAGCAAAATTAGAAATTCCTGCTTTATCGGATTGGCCAGAAGTCACTTGGACACCAGACACCAAAAAATCTAAACGCGTCAATTTAGATACCCTAACTGCGCAAGAAGTGGCTAGCTGGAAAGAAGGCGAAACTCTCCTTCTGAACGGCAAGATACTGACTGGCCGAGATGCCGCTCACAAACGTATCCAAGACATGCTCGCCAAAGGTGAAGAGTTGCCAGTGAGTTTTAAGAATCGCGTGATCTATTATGTCGGCCCTGTTGACCCAGTAGGCAGCGAAGCAGTTGGCCCCGCAGGCCCAACAACTTCGACTCGCATGGACAAGTTCACCGAAATGATGCTAGCTAAAACTGGTTTGATATCAATGATCGGTAAAGCCGAACGTGGTCCTGCTGCAATTGAAGCCATTAAGAAACACAAGTCCGCCTATCTCATGGCTGTTGGTGGAGCTGCTTACCTTGTATCGAAGGCTATTCAGACAGCTAAGGTAGTGGGATTTGCTGACTTAGGCATGGAAGCGATTTATGAATTTGATGTAAAAGACATGCCAGTAACAGTTGCTGTGAGCTCTGATGGAACTTCTATGCATGAGATTGGCCCTAAAGAATGGCAAATGAAGATTGGCAAAATTCCAGTCACAATTGCTTAATTTGTTAACTAGTATTCATTAAGCGATCAACTAGTTGGCACTTATCGGGGTATTTGATTCTGGTATTGGAGGCTTATCCATTTTGGATGAGGCTCTGCGCCAGCTCCCCGAACACAATTACATTTATTTAGCTGATTCTTTGCATGCTCCCTATGGAGAGCGATCCAGCGAGTGGATTGCTGCTCGCAGTCTAGAGCTGTGCCGCTATTTGAGTTCTCAGGCCTGTGATGCAATTGTGGTTGCGTGCAATACCGCAACGGCGCAGGCAATTGCTCATATTCGATCCGAACTGAGCAATATCCCCATCATCGGTGTAGAGCCCGGCATCAAACCTGCAGCCCTGCAATCGTCCAAGGGTATTGTGGGCGTTTTAGCAACTGAAGCCACATTAAAGAGCGATAAATTCAACGCCCTACTTGAAACACTGCCAAGTAGTTGTCAATTTATCAAACAAGCTGGCGCAGGTTTAGTGCCGCTCATCGAATCAGGTCAAGCCAATAGCGAAGAAACTCTAGGGCTTCTGGCAAAACACTTAGAGCCGATTCAAGATGCGGGAGCAGATACTCTCGTATTGGGATGCACCCACTACCCTTTTCTAAGAAAGGCTATCCGCAAACTGCTTGGTGACTCCATCAACTTAATTGACACTAGTGACGCAGTTGTTCGACAACTCAAGCGAAAATTAGAGCACTTAAATCAAGCGCCTGATAGACAGCAACATGGAAGCATCACGTTCATCAGTAGCAAAGATGCGCAAGCTTTATTAAGCATGTCACAAGAATTGATGCAATCCGATCTGAGTCGACATACTCTTGCCTGGCAATTGGAGTGCAATATTTAATGAGCTCAATCTTTAGCCGCATAAATGCACTTTTGCCATTCAATAAGACTGAGCGCATCATCCTAGCGATTGTTATTGGGCTGCATCTTTTGTTATTGATTGGTATTCAAAGCGGCATGAAACCAGATCACGATAACAATCTAGATGAAACGCGCGTGATGGCCAATCTCCTTAGCCCCGAGACAGCGCCAACACCTCCTGCAGCACCACCTGCTGCGCCACCACCCAAACCTAAGAAAGAGCAGAAAAAAACTGTCAAAGAAAAAGTTACTCAGACACCAGCACCATCTGCCCCTAAACAGACTACTGCGAGCCCGCCAACACCCCAACAGTCCAGTAATGAGGCCCAAACTCAAAGCGCCGCTGTTGCCCCCTCAAGCAGTTCTGGCGCCAGTGGTACCCCTATTCAGACTGATATTGGTAAACTGATTGTCGTCTATCAACCCGATGCAGATGCTTACTATCCATCTTTTTCGAAGCGTTCTGGAGAGCAAGGCGAAGTGGTTGTCAAACTCATTATTGATGAGAGTGGCAGCGTTGAAGAGGTTGCGTTACTTCGATCTAGCTCTTTTCCGCGTCTCGATAGAGCAGCAACTGAAATCGGTAAACGTTATCGCTTTAAACCCTATGTAGTAAACGGTGCACCCACCAGAATTTCTACCAACCTATTAATTAAATTTAATCTAAAGAATTAATCAATATGAACACACCATTTGGCTTAGCTAATCTATGGCTTGAAGGCGATGCGGTTACTCGCTTTGTTGCGCTAGCATTATTAACATGCTCGGTCGTCACTTGGGTCATCTTGCTATCGCGCATTTGGGATTTAAGAAGGTTGCGCAAGCTCACAGCAGAACTCGATCAATTTTGGCGAGCAACTTCATACGATCAAGGACTTAGTGCATTTACAAACAGCTTAAGCAATCCTTTCTACAAAATTGCTAAAGCGGCTAGCACTGCTTCCATTCACCATCAAAGTCAATCCAGCAATCATCGCGAACTTTTGCAAACCTTGAACTATTCAGAGTGGATGGCCAGAAGCATTAAAAATAGCATTGACGGTGTTGCCGCAAGCTTACAAAAGGGTCTCACATTTCTGGGCTCAACCGGTGCCACTACTCCGTTTATCGGTCTATTTGGAACGGTTTG
>JALRHB010000117.1 GCA_023253245.1 Polynucleobacter sp.
AATGAATCTGTCTGTTGAAGAAAAAGTGATTAGTGCGGCAGTGGCTGGTAAAACCTTTGTGCTTACGGGTACATTTCCAACGCTAAGTAGAGATCAAGCCAAGGATCTTTTGGAAAAAGCAGGTGCCAAGGTTGCTGGATCGGTTTCTAAGAAAACTGATTATGTCGTTGCTGGTGTAGATGCAGGAAGCAAGCTTACCAAAGCAGAAGAGCTTGGCGTGCCGGTGATTGATGAGGCGACTATGATGGGGATGTTATCTTAAGCCCCCAATGCCTCCAGCAACTCCGTCTCTAGCAAAATCTGCAATTTAGGATTTTTGCTCAAATTAGCGGCATCAAGTAAAAACACATCTTCTACCCGCTCGCCTAGAGTATTGATGCGCGCGGTATGTAAAGAGACTTGGTGCTTTGCTAATACTCTAGAGACGGCGTAAAGTAGTCCAGTGCGATCACTTGCAGAGAGGGATAGAGCATAGTACTGACCACGCTCATCTGGAATCATATGCACGCGGGGCTGAATTGGAAATATTCGAGATTGCCTAGAGAGGCGCCCCATGCTTGGTGTTGGCAGGGGATCTGTATTTTGAAGTGCAGCAGTTAGCTCAAACTCCACTAATTGAATAAGATCACGATAGCTGCCGCCTTCATCAACTAAATTACTGCCAGAGATCTGGAAAGTATCGAGCGCGTAACCATGCTTAGTTGTATGAATGCGTGCATCCCAAATCGAGAAGCCGTGGCGCTCAAAATAGGCGCATATTCTGGCAAACAAGTCCTCTTGATCTTTTACGTAGACAGCAATCTGTAACCCCTCACCAACTGGTGAAAGACGCGCCCGCACAATCGGTACGGTGCTATCTACCTTGTTAAATAAATGGCGTGTAAGCCAAGCAATATCAGCTGCGTCTTGACGCAAGAAAAATGCAACATCTAATTGTTTCCAAAGATTTTCATAGGCTGCATCCTCTATGGCATAGAGACGCAATTTCGCCCTCGACTCCTCTTGATGTTGGGCAAGTTCGGATGAAGCATCAGGTTTTGCTCCCCCTAGTACTCTGAGAGTAACGCGATAAAGATCCTCTAAGAGTTTACCTTTCCAGGCATTCCATACTTTAGGACTGGTTCCGCGCACATCAGCAACTGTTAAAAGATAGAGGGCGGTGAGATGGCGCTCATCTCCAACATGCTTGGCAAAAGCCTTAACAACATCAGGATCAGTGATGTCTTGCTTTTGGGCAACTTGGCTCATTTTGAGGTGTTCTGAAACCAGCCACACTAATAACTCAGTATCAGCTTTATCTAGACCATGATCTTTGGCGAACTTGCGCATATCTGCTTTGCCGAGTTCGGAATGGTCTCCGCCACGCCCCTTAGCAATATCATGAAAGAGGGCGGCAATAACCAGTAACCAAGGCTTTTCAAAGTGAGCGATCAGGCTGCTGCAGAATGGGAACTCATGAGTATGCTCAACCACCATAAAGCGGCGGATATTTCGTAGCACCATGAGGATGTGTTGATCGACTGTATACACATGAAATAAGTCATGCTGCATTTGCCCAACAATTTTTCTGAAGGCGGGTAAGTAGCGACCTAGTACGCTGGTTCGATTCATTAATTGAAATGCGCGACTAACCCCTTCAGGCTCTTTGAGAATCTGCATAAAGAGTTCACGATTAACGGGATCCTTGCGCCATTTGCTATCCATTTTTTGGCGCGCGTTATAGAGCGCCCTGAAAATGGTGGCGGAAAGGCTCTTCACATTCGCAGTTTGAGCAAATACAAGGAAGGTGCGCAGAATTTTCTCAGGGTGCTTCTGAAACAACTGCGGATCGGTGATATCAAGTACACCTTGGCGCTCAATAAAGCACTCATTACCTTCACCGGAAATAAGGTGAGTGGTTTTAGATTCTTGAGGAAAGAGTAGGGCCTCAATATTTTGTAGCAACACGTCGTTGAGTTGGTTTACGGCCTTTGCTGCCCAGTAGTACCGACGCATGATAGCCTCGCTTGCTAAGCGAGAAGACTCTTGTTGAATTCCCATGGCTGCGGCTAGTGGAGCCTGAAGATCAAATGCAAGTACATCTTGCCGGCGTTTGGCTAATAGATGCAAGTTAGCTCGCAAAGTTCCTAAAAAACGTTGATTGCGATTAAGTTCAGTGAGCTCTCGTTTTGTAATTAAGCCGGCAATACTGAGATCTTTAAAGGTATTGCCTAAATGAGCCGCTTTACTAACCCAAGAGATCACCTGCAAATCTCGCAGCCCTCCAGGACTCTCTTTGCAGTTGGGCTCCAATGAATAAGGCGTATCTTGGTATTTGTAATGCCGTTGAATCTGCTCTGCCAGCTTTGCTTGAAAAAAAGACTTTGGATCTAAGGTTTTTTCATAAGCAGATTCAAATTCTTTAAAGAGGGTCTTGTTGCCGTAAATTAACCGTGACTCCAACAATGAGGTACGCACTGTAATGTCTTGTTCTGCCTCTGAAATACATTCTGCAACCGTTCTCACGGATGAGCCGATCTCTAATCCGGTATCCCAACAGAGCGCTACAAATTTCTCAATCTTGCTAGCGAGCACTTCTTCGAAGAATTTCTTATTCTCCGGGAGCAAAATTAAAATATCAATATCCGAATATGGAAATAGGGCTTCACGACCAAAGCCACCAACTGCAATCAGAGCTGCATCAGACTTTAAACCGCACGTATTCCACAGGCTCACTAGCAATTGATCACTTAGTTTGCTGAGCTGCTTGGTGAGTCTGCCAACGACCTGATGCTCTTGAAATTCTTGATACGCTTGTTCACGTGCTGCTTTAAGGCTGGCCACATCCACAATAGGGGCAGTGCTAGCAAGTGAAGAAGGCATGGTGCTTGAGGGCTTAAGCGCTGACTGGGCTCGGTCTAAAAGATAGGCCTTTGACACAATCAGGGGGAGGGTTGCTACCCTCAGACCATGTAAGCACTTCAACACCAGTTGCGGTCACCAGCAAGGTATGCTCCCACTGCGCAGATAGACTTCGGTCTTTAGTTTTTACGGTCCATTGATCTGGCATCGTGCGGATATCTCTTTTACCGGCATTAATCATTGGCTCAATTGTGAAGGTCATGCCTTCTTGTAATTTCTCGCCAGTGCCGGGACGACCGTAGTGCAAAATTTGAGGGTCTTGGTGAAATACCTTGCCAATACCATGACCACAGTATTCTCGAACCACAGAATAGCCTGCTTTTTCTGCATGGGTTTGAATGACGTGACCAATGTCGCCTAATGATGCGCCAGGTTTGACTTGGGCAATGCCAAGCCACATACATTCAAAAGTGATTTGGGTAAGACGCTTGGCCAGTACCGAGACCTCCCCAACCATAAACATGCGACTTGTGTCGCCGTAATAGCCATCTGGCGTAATCACCGTGATATCTAAATTGACTACATCACCAGTTTTTAGAATTTTTTCACCGGGAATGCCATGACAAATCACATCATTCACTGAGGTGCAGATGGATGCTGGGAAAGGGGGGTAACCAGGCGGTTGGTAGTTTAATGGTGCCGGAATAGTCTTTTGGACATCGCGCATGTATTCATGGCAAATGCGATCGAGCTCTCCAGTGCTGACCCCTGCTTTAACGTACGGTGTTACATGGTCAAGAACTTCGCTAGCGAGGCGGCCAGCTTCGCGCATCCCTAAGATGTCTTTTTCGGCAGTAAATACACTATTCATGCCTTGATTATCAACGACTTGGCAGTTTTTTACAGATCTCAGTTGCTCAAATAATGAGCGGAATCCTCAATCCCCAGGTTTCTTGGGCTCTAAAACTCAATCACCAACTATGACTAGCTTGATTAATTTCATCTAGAGCATTGATATTTAAGCTATAATTTCGATCTCAGGTCTATTTTGGACTTGAAATCGCGAGTTGAGCCTTCCAGGGTGGCGTTTTTTAGCGCAGCTAGGACTCAACTTTAGAACCAACCCTTAGGAGAAGTTATGTCAGTAACTATGCGTCAAATGCTGGAAGCCGGTTGCCATTTTGGTCACCAAACTCGCTTCTGGTCACCAAAGATGGCCCCTTACATTTTCGGTCATCGCAACAAAATTCACATTATCAACTTGGAAAAAACATTGCCAATGTTTCAGGACGCCCTGAAATTTGCAAAACAAGTTGCTGCTAAT
>JALRHB010000118.1 GCA_023253245.1 Polynucleobacter sp.
GATCTGATTTTTCGCCTAATACAATTTCAACCAAGGGAACCACTTCAGCCGGCATAAAATAATGCGCACCTATCATTCGTGTTGCTGTCTTTAAATCTTGAGCAATTTTAGTAATCGGATAACCAGAGCTGTTACTACCAATCGGGATATTAGCCGGAACTTTGGCATCAAGATAAGTAAAGATCTCTTGCTTAAGCTCT
Source organism: Polynucleobacter sp. (assembly GCA_023253245.1). Lineage (GTDB taxonomy): Bacteria > Pseudomonadota > Gammaproteobacteria > Burkholderiales > Burkholderiaceae > Polynucleobacter. The sequence continues at coordinate 201 of JALRHB010000118.1, forward strand.
AGATTTTCAGATACAGTTTCGATAACCCATGAGCATCGATTCCAGCTATTCCATTCGGTAAATACTGCGCTCACTTGTGCCGCTTTGATGATATTGGGATTTTTTGACATGCTCTCATCACGTAGGCCAATCTGAATGGCAAGTGCAATGGCTTTCTTAAGGCAGGAATCAGACTTTTCTTTGCTCCTACCTAATATCGCTACAGTCATCCCGTGAGATATAAACCCAGCTGCAATACCAGCAGCCATAGTACCGGTACCAATAATGCCAATATATTGATTCATTTTGTTTTCATTAAGCATATTCATTTTGCAATACTAAAATTATCTCAAGAGCTAGCAAGATCAAAAACTAATAACTCAGCTTTGCTTCCTTGGGATATTTGGAGTTGTGTTTCACCTTCAATCATCAAGGCATCACCAGTGCGTAATACGATTCCATTGATGTTGATCTCGCCTTTGATCAGGTGAGCATAGGCTTTGCGGTTTGGATCAAGCTCTAAGCGAGATGATTGACCGTTATCGAAACTTCCAGCATACATTTTGGCATCAGCATAAATTTTTACTGCATGACCTCCACCCTCGGGTGAGGCGAGCAGACAAAGCTTGCCTTGTTTTAGGTCAGCAGAGATTGATTTTTGTTCATAGCTTGGCGGGATTTCTGTGACATTGGGTTCGATCCAGATTTGCAAGAAGTGAGTGGTTTGATCTTTTGCGTGATTGAATTCGCTATGGGTAACTCCTGTTCCCGCACTCATGCGCTGGATATCGCCGGGCGGTATGCTTTCAATGTTGCCCATGCTGTCCTCATGAGCCAACTCTCCCGACAGTACGTAGCTGATAATCTCCATATTGCGGTGACTATGCTTGCCAAAGCCCATGCCAGCATCTACTCGATCTTCATTAATTACCCGTAAATTTCCCCAGCCCATGAATCTGGGGTCGTGGTAACTTGCAAAAGAGAATGAGTGGAAGCTTTTGAGCCAGCCATGATCAGCATAGCCGCGTTCTTGGGCTTTTCGGAGCGTCATCATATAAGAAGTTCTTTCTTGAAACTATATAAGCACATTATCATTAGCTTTTCACATATTTGCTGATTGGCCCTCTATGGGAAGCATCAAACAAGACATTAAAGAATCTGCCCTGGGTTTTGCTGAAGCTGCCCAAGAAAAATGGGGTGATTTTGTTCAGTTTCTAAAAGAAGCTTGGCCAATTCTGGTAGCGCTTTTCATACTATTGCTAGGTATTTGGCTATATGCCGATCCACCACCTCCACGACATGTATTGATGGCCACAGGCACCGAGGGTGGCTCATATGAATTAATGGCTAAAAAGTATGTCGATTTTTTTGAAAAAAAGGGAATCAAGCTTGAGCTGGTAAAAACGAAGGGTGCGCAAGAAAATTTAAAGCGGCTTGCTGATCGTAAAGATCCCCTGCAGGCGGCTTTTGTTCAGGCTGGCACTTTTAACCCAGCCGGCATTGGTGGTATCGCTTCCTTGGGAGCAGTCGATTATGAGCCTGTTTGGTTTTTTTATCGCGGACCTGAGGTAAAAGCGAGTAGTTTTGTAGAGCCACAAGGTCAAATGAAATTTTTTCTTCAGGAAAAGGTTTCAGTTGGTGCCGTAGGAAGTGGCACGCATTCCCAAGCAATGCGTATCTTAAAGGCCTCTGGTCTTGAAAATGAGGCCCACTTTCTCTATTTGCCTAATCATGAGGCAGTCAGCGCATTGAAGAAAGGGGAAATTAATGGTGCATTTTTGGTTGATGGTTATCAATCTGAGAATGTGCAAGCATTGTTAAATGACCCGCAGATTCGTTTATCTGGATTTGAGCGAGCTCAAGCTTATACCCATCTTTTGCCATACCTCCATATTTTAAAGGTACCTATTGGCGGATTTAGTTTGCCTAGAAATTTTCCTAAATCTGAACTTCAGTTGCTATCGACAACAACTAACTTATTGATTGATGACCGTATGCATCCGGCACTTCAGTTTTTATTTTTGGAGGCGGCGCATGAAATTAACGGCAAAGCTAATTTTTTTGCAAAGCGTGGGGAATTTCCTTTCTTTGGAGATTCACACTTTCCTGAAAGCTCGGTGGCTGTTCATTATGAGAAGAATGGCTCCCCATGGTTAATGACTTTTTTCCCATTTTGGCTAGCAGAGTTAATTAATCGTCTAGTTTTTGTGCTTCTACCATTCTGTGCGATTGCCTATCCGGCGCTTGTTAGCCTTCCAGGCTATCGAGACAAGCGGATGCGTCGTAGGATCAATAAATTGTATGGCAGCCTTAAGAGCTATGAGAGGGAGTTGACTGAAAATTTTTCACCTTATGTGAAAAATGAGTACCTCAAAAAATTAGACCTCTTAGAGTACGAGGCACTTAAATTGGAGGTGCCTAAGAGCATGGCTGGAGATTATTACGCACTTAGAACGAGTATTGATTATGTGCGGAACTGCCTTAATCGTGGAATTCAGCCTTATCAACGGCTCGACGATGAGAGTAGTATTTAATTTAGTTTAAGCCAGAGCCAATTCAAAGCCTATGAGACCCTATGATCACCCGATGAGAATGCAGTTGCACGAAGAGGTGCATGCACGACCACCAATTGCCCTATGGCCTAATGAACGGGTTCTATCCCAATCCTTTTTATTGGATGCGCAGTCCCGTCAGGCGCAAATTGAGTGGATTGAGAATCTGAGTCGCGCTTTAGGAATTGCAAATGATGGCGAAAAAGATCATTCTTTTAAGATTCTTACTCTGGCGCCCGAACCAGAGCGAGTCTTGATTAAATGGGAGTTGCATGGAGAGTTTGCCACCATTGCAGCGATCACTCGTAACCCAGTAAAAATTACCGGACCATTACTCGAATCAAGGCTAGTGCTCGAAGCTAGCATAGATGATTTATTGCGGAAGTTAAATTGCCCTATTATTTCTGAGGCAGGTGGCCAGAGAATATCTGCCCTTGATCTTGTATTTGAGCATCGCCCTCTGTTTAATGAGGCGCAAGAGGTTTCCGCAATGTTTAACGGTAACACGGTTTTAGGAAGCTATATCTTGGCAGGCAAACAGGCCCAGTTATGGACCGATTTGCGTCTAGATCAAGACGGCTATATCTCTTACTTTATTCCCCATGATGTCTTGGGGTCTAGATTGGCTGGGCGAGTGGCACGAGCACTTGCTGAAGCCGAGACTTATCGCATGTCTGCCATGATTGCATTTCCGATTGCGAAAAGCTTATCTATGCCATTAAGAGCTGCTGAATCAGAGCTCGCAGATTTATCTAGAGATATTTCTCAATTGCAGTCGGAGCCTGGAATTCATACGGAAAAAGATGGTAAGTTCCTGGGTGAATTATCTCACCTAGCATCACGTGCAGAGCAGTGGATCTCGGAATATGGTTTACGTTTTACCGCCTCTGAAGCATATAGCCAGCTACTCAATAAGAATCTTAATGAGCTTGCAGAGTCGCCAATCCCTGGTGTGCAGTCTCTCTCTGAATTCATGGATAGACGTTTCCTGCCAGCAATGGGAACATGTATTTGGACACAACGCAGACTTAAGGAGTTATCAGATCGAATCTCAAGAACAACACAAACATTGCGGACCCGCATTGAGTTTGTGAATGAGGAACAGACACAAAAATTACTTGCCAGCATGGATCAGCGGGCGCGCTTGCAGTTGCGCTTACAAGAGACTGTTGAAAGTCTATCAGTGCTGGTTTTAACTTACTACGCAGTCAGCTTGTTAGCTTATGTTGCCAAGGGTGGAAAAGAGGCTGGCTTGGCAATTCACCCTGAAATCATCGCCGCAATCGCCGCCCCGCTAGTGGCAATTGTGTTCCTAGTGATCAGCAAACAAAGGCGCAAACGAATTAGCGATATTGGCAAAAAATAGTAGCCATTAAAAAAGAGGCCTAGGCCTCTTTTTTAATTACAGCGAGC
>JALRHB010000119.1 GCA_023253245.1 Polynucleobacter sp.
TCGCCACGTGGCAAGATGAGTGCTTTTCAATCCGCACAAATGTACTCCTTGCAAGATCCCAATATCTTTAACTTAGCGGTTGCGGGTGTTTTTGATGATTGCCAAGATATTGTTAAGGCTGTAAGCAATGATCACGCTTTCAAAGCAGCAAATCAAATAGGCACGGTTAATTCAATTAACTGGGGTCGTGTTGTTGCTCAAGTGGTCTACTACTTCCAGGGTTATTTGCTCGCCACTAAGACCAGTACTGAGAAAGTATCCTTTACTGTGCCTTCAGGTAATTTTGGCAATATCTGCGCTGGCCATATTGCCCGAATGATGGGTCTGCCGATTGCGCATTTAGTCGCAGCAACGAACGAAAATGATGTGCTCGATGAGTTTTTCAGAACCGGCGTATATCGTGCGCGCAAGTCTGCTGAAACATTGCACACTTCAAGCCCGTCTATGGATATTTCTAAGGCGAGTAATTTTGAGCGTTTTGTTTTTGACCTTATGGGTCAAGATGGTCCATCAACTGCTGCGATGTTTAAGCAAGTCGATGTTGCCGGTGGCTTTGATATCTCCAAGGATGCCGTCTTTAATGAAATTGGAAAGTATGGCTTTCAATCGGGACGAAGTACTCATCAAAATCGCTTAGATACTATTCGCAATATCTATGAGCAGTATGGCGTGATGATCGATACGCATACTGCTGATGGTGTCAAAGTGGCTCGTGAGCATTTGCAGGCAGGTGTGCCAATGATTGTTTTGGAGACTGCCTTGCCAATCAAGTTTGAAGAAACGATTGAAATTGCCTTAGGCCGTCCAGCAGAGTGTCCGCCAGCATTCAAAGATATTAAGTCTAAGCCCCAGCGCGTTGAAAATATCGACGCCGATGTCAATCAAGTTAAAAGCTTCATTACCTCTCACCTCAACTAACGACCTAAGCCACCATGAATAAGCCTCCGATGTTGACCGCTCAGCAGGCTTTAGAGCATTTGCTATCTCATGCACAAGCAGTTATGGAGAGTGAGAGTGTTCCGGTGCAAGCTGCGCTTGGTAGGGTGCTTGCGCAAAATGTCGCTAGCCTAGTTGATGTTCCACCACTAGATAACACATCAATGGATGGTTATGCTGTCCGCAGTGCTGATACAAAAGTCTCTGGAGCCGTACTTAAAATTGCGCAACGTATTCCAGCAGGATCGATGGGTACTCAGCTTGAGCCAGGTACTGCCGCCCGAATCTTTACCGGCGCCCCAGTCCCCTCGGGTGCAGATGCTGTTGTGATGCAGGAAGATTGCTGTATTGCAGAGGGCGCAAGTGATCAAGTGCAAATTAATACCATAACAACTCCAGGCCAATGGATTCGCAGAAGAGGTGAGGACCTCACTGCTGGAAAAATAGCATTACCTGCCGGCACCTTCTTGCGTCCTCAAGAATTAGGTGTTGCTGCCTCTGCTGGTCTGACACATTTAAATGTAAAGCGTAAGGTTAAGGTGGCGGCATTTTTTACTGGTGATGAGCTCTCTTTGCCAGGTGAGCCACTGAAACCAGGCGGCATCTACAATTCCAATCGTGATACTTTGTTGGCCTGTATTAAGTCTCTTGGTTGTGATGCCACGGATTTTGGAATTGTTCCCGACAGTCTTGAGGCTACCAAAGAAACGCTTCGTAAGGCAAGTAAAGATCATGACCTGATTATTACTTCTGGAGGTGTCTCGGTTGGCGAAGAGGATCACATCAAGCCAGCAGTGACTGCTGAGGGTAGGCTAGATCTGTGGCAGATTGCTATTAAGCCCGGTAAGCCCTTGGCTTTTGGCGCTGTGCGCAAGCCAGATACTTCAGGTAATAATCCTGCAAATCCAGAAACTTGGTTTATTGGTTTGCCTGGCAATCCAGTCTCTAGCTTTGTGACATTCCTCTTGTTTGTGCGCCCATTTATTCTGAAGCTACAAGGACGAAACATTCGAGCGCCACAGTCTTACCCCATGCGTTCTGACTTTGATTGGCTTAAAGCAGATCGCCGCAATGAGTTTCTGAGAGTGAAGATCAATGCGCAGGGTGGTTTAGATCTATTCCCTAACCAAAGCTCAGGGGTGCTCACCAGCGCTTCATGGGGCGATGGCCTTGTCGATTGCCCGCCTGGGGAAACATTTAAAGCTGGGGATATGGTGAAGTACATTCCATTTGATGCGCTTCTGTCTTAATCGTATTACGATTCTTATATGAAACTCGAATTACGATTTTTTGCATCCTTGAGAGAGGGTCTTGGATTTTCTAGTGAGACTATTACTGTTCCTTTGGATGTAAAAACGATTGCCGACTTAAGAACCTACTTGATTGGACGTGGAAATCCGTGGTCTGAAGTATTGGCTGGCAATAAAGTAATTCGTTGCGCCTTAAATCAAGAGATGGTTAAAGACACAGCTTCGCTAGAAGAGGGTGCTGAAGTGGCTTTTTTCCCACCTGTTACTGGTGGCTAAGATGCAAAGTGACTTCATTCGAATCCAGGAAGTTGATTTCGACTTGTCGGTAGAGGTTAGGGCGCTGCGACAGGGTGATCCTCGTGTGGGTGCGGTTGTGACATTTATTGGTACCGTCCGAGATATCAATGATGGAAGCCAGGTAAAGGGCATGACACTGGAGCATTACCCTGGTATGACTGAAAAAGCCTTAGAGGAAATTATTTCTCAGGCCAAAGCTCGTTGGGATATTTACAAAACTCTTGTTATTCATCGTGTTGGGCCACTGCTTCCTGAAGATCAAATTGTCTTGGTGGCGGTAACAAGTGCTCATAGAGGTGAGGCTTTCGCTGCCTGTGAATTCATCATGGATTACTTGAAAACAGCGGCACCATTTTGGAAAAAAGAAGAAACCCCAGAAGGCTCAAGATGGGTCGATGCGCGCGTAACTGACGATGCAGCATTGGCGCGTTGGACCAAGTAGTTGGCTCAGATTGCCAGTTGACCTTAATCGACTTTAAAAAACTCCAGCTTTTTAGATCTCGGTAGTTTTTTTAACTTAGCTTCCGCCTGTGAGGCCGTGGATCTATCTGGATATTCTCGTGTTGCTAAAACTACCACGGGTCTGCGCACCCTTGTGTAGCGTGCGCCCTCCCCAGAATTATGGGCTGCTAGGCGGTGTTCAAGGCGGTTAGTAATGCCAGCATAGTAGCTACCGTCAGCACACTCTAGAAGGTAAACAAGCCAGGTCAAAATGAGGGTAAATTCGCTTAAAAAGAGGTCAAAAACACTTGAAATTGCGCAAAATGCCCCTATATTCTATAGGTAGAAATTCATAAAAATTGATGCTGTAGACAGGACTTAAAAATGAGAATAGATAAATTAACAACCAAATTTCAAGAGGCTCTAAGTGAGGCTCAGAGCCTTGCTTTGGCTAAAGACAACCAATATATTGAGCCAGCCCATTTATTGCTGGCGATGCTTCGTGACTCCGACGGTGGAGCTAAGAGTTTATTGACACGTGCTGGTGTTAATGTGCCAGGCTTGGAAAAGGCCACCGAGAAACTGATTAGTAATTTGCCCGAAGTGCAGGGCACTGGTGGTGAAGTTCAGGTGAGCCGCGATCTGAGTAATTGGCTGAACTTATGTGAAAAAGAGGCTACTAAGCGTAATGATCAATTCATTGCTGGTGAGCTGTTTTTGCTAGTAGTGGCGGACGATAAAGGTGAACTCGGCAAAATTGCTCGTGAGAATGGTTTAAATCGTAAATCGTTAGAAGCAGCTATTGATTTAGTGCGCGGAGGAGAGTCAGTGAATAGTGCAGATGCAGAAGGGCAGCGTGAGGCCTTAAAAAAATACACCGTCGATTTAACAGAACGTGCTCGCATGGGTAAGTTAGATCCCGTCATCGGCCGTGATGATGAAATTCGTCGCACCATTCAGATCTTGCAACGTCGAGGCAAAAATAACCCTGTCCTGATTGGTGAGCCTGGTGTTGGTAAGACCGCGATTGTGGAAGGATTAGCTCAGCGTATCGTGAATGGTGAGGTTCCAGAAACTCTGAAAGACAAGCGTGTGCTGGTCTTGGATATGGCTTTGCTGCTAGCAGGGGCAAAGTATCGCGGTGAATTTGAAGAGCGTCTCAAAGCGGTTCTTAGCGATGTAGCAAAAGATGAGGGTCAAACCATCATCTTTATTGATG
>JALRHB010000011.1 GCA_023253245.1 Polynucleobacter sp.
AAAGGCCAGAACGGAGACGCAACGAAATCCAAGTTATCCTCAATGCCTTCAGGATATGCCAGCGAGGATGCGAACACGGTTCCTGTGTAAGTGTGGACGCTACCTTCCTGCGAGTGGTCTAGAATAGTGTCACCTTGCGCAGCGTAGAATCGCACCTCTTGGTTTGCTAGGCCAAACTCGGTGCGCATTGGCACGGTAAACGGTAATCGCCCTTCTTGCAGCGGCCCCTTGAACCAAGCAAAGAACCGCTGAGCATCGACTTGCCGGAATCGAAAAGTAACGTTGAAAAACACAGGGTTGTCAGCGCTTGTGTGTTTGGTATAAGCCGCCCCAGAGCGAGGCTGGTACTGCATGAATGACGCGCCTTGCGTGCGCGTTTTGGTCATCAATACGCTTGATAGGCCAAATGGATAAGCTATTGCCATGATATTCCTCTCGGCACGTTTATTGCATTCTACAACAAAGGCCGGTAAAAAACCGGCCATTCGTTAACCAAGTCTTGAATAGGCCCCAGCCGATTTCATCGCCGAACCTATCGGCCCAGTCCGGCTATTCATCTGCCTTGCAACCTCTTTGACTGCAATCGTCACGGTATTAGATGCCTCATCATAGCTCTGCGTTGTCTCAGCTGTTCCGCTTGCATAGTTGTTAACCACTATATTAACGCCAGAGCCGCTCGCACCATCCAGCGGCGTAATCTGACCTCGCGAGCCTGGGATCATGTAGCTAGACCCGCCAGAGCTAAACAGTTCCGGAGCGTTACCCTCACCAACTCGATACATCGAGCCAGGATTTACTGGGCCGCCATATTGGCGACCGCCTCCGTAGCTTACCCCGGCGATGCTTGATGCGATCTGCCCTCCAAGCGAAACGGCCTGCCCTATTGCGCCAAGGTTTGCCGGGAATGGAAGCGCCGAAGCGTTAGCTATTGCCGTTTGCAGTTGCAGGGCCGCGTTGGCAATTGCAAAGCCCTTTGATATGGCAAACAGTGCCTTATAAGCTCCAGACTGCTCGCCAGCAAATGCGCCAGCAAGGTCAGCCATGCCGCCAAAGAAGTCAGATGACGCGCTGAGGATCATGGAGTTTCTAGCGGTCTCAATCTGCTGGCGCTCCATTGCAGCCGCTTCGATTATCTGGTTTCTTGCTGTCTGGAATTGTTGCTCCTGCGCCAAAATTTCTTGCTGTGACAAACCCTCTTGAGCCAGCATAAGGTTTTGGTACTCTTGCAGCTTGGCTAGCTTTGCTTGCTCCTCAATGTCGATCTTTTCTAGCGGAGATGCGGCGTCGAATTCCACCTGCTTGATAAATTGCTCAGCCTGCTTTTTCTGCCCTTCAAGCTCGTTTTCGCGCTTCTTCTGTTCGTTAAGGTCAAAGAGTGCGCCTGCTAATTCTCGCGCCTTGTTTATCTGGGCGTCAGTTGCATTCTCTCCAAGACTGTAAGCGGCAGCGAGCATTGCGGCATCCCTTGCAAGTCCCTGCGTGGAAAGCCCAGCGATGTTCAGCTGTTGTGCCATGCGCTTGAGTGAGTTTTCGTTGGCTTGGTACTGAGACGAAAGTCTCTTTTGCTCAGACTCAGCCTGTGATGCTGCCTTCTTGGACGCCGCCTCTGCATCCTTTTGTGCTTGCTGTGACTTCTCAAAAGCCTCTATCTTGTCGTATTGCGCGTTAATCTGAGCCAGTTCTGCTTCTGTTGCTTTTGCCAGACCAGCAACATACAAAGAGCGAGCGCGATCACTCTTGCCGATTGTTTCTGCCTCCATGGTAGCAGATTCAATCAACCCTTTTATGGCGCTGGAGTTTCTGGCGATAGCCTCTTCACTTTGCTTTGCCGCTTGCTCTATTCCACCAAGCGCATTGGTGAGGATGTTGGCCTTATCAGCCGCATCCTGCATCGTCCTTGTGCTTTCACCTACGGCCGCGCCAAGCTCAACTAGCGAGCGGTTAGCATACCCGTTAGCCTCATTTATTGAGTTGATAGTGGTGGCAAGTTTTGTCGCTGCTTCTGGCGTTTTCAGTCTTGTGAACTCATCAGCGGCCTGAACGAATTGCAGCGCCTGCGAGCGAGTCATGCCGAACTCTTCACCAAGAGTGCCGATGTAAGTGGAAAGCGCCTCTATCCTGCGCTGGAACTCTGCCGGGATATTTCCATCAAGCGCCTCCGCCTGGGACACACCGAAGCGATCCATTATCTGCGTTAGGGCTGGCAGTTGCGATACGGCTTTCGACATTGATCCGGTGGCGTTAGTCCATCCGTCAGCTTTTGTAATCGCCTCACCGATGATGTCAGAAGATGCAGCAATGGCGTCCTTTGCTTTGGTGATGCCTAGCGCAACCTCAGTCTTTGCTGCCTCTCTATTTGCAGCCGCCAGCTTGAGCACGCGCTCAGTTAAAATGTCGGTATCGTCAGCGGTAGTTCCAACCACCTTTTTCAAGTCATCAAGTGCAACCTCAAGGTCTGCCGCGCTGTCCTTAGCCTTCATTAGTGATGGCGCAAGCGCTGAACCAGCGGCAGCCCCTACCGCCAGCAGTGCGCCAGCTATAGCACCAGCGGGGCCTATGGCAGATAGCAACTGCGAACCCTGCTGACCTATGATAGTGAACCATGAGGCCCCCATCTGAGCCTGTACGGCAACGTCCTGCAACTGATAGCCAAGGTTCTGCGCCATGCCGCGCATGTTGCCCATGCCGGATGTTGCTGCCTTAACTCCGGCAGCGGTTGCCGTCATTTTAGTGCCAAGACCAGACGTTTCTTTTGATAGCTCTGCGATCATTTTGTCAGCCTTTGCGGCGGCGCTCTCAACTTGGTCTAGCGACTTCTCAAAAGTCTTTGACGAAGCGAGCACTTCGGCAACTTCAAATCTGACAGAATATTCAATACTACCGACTTGCTCAGCCATCGCGGCCTCCGTGATTCGTTTGATTGTTCATTATAACAGTTGGTCGGTGTCTCCAAACAGAGCGTCAATCTCAGCAGCGCTCGGCAAATCCGGCTGATACAAATCAGGGAATTTTGATTTCATGGCGATCTGAAAATCCACAATACACATTCTCCACGCTGATTCTGTAGGCATACCAAGGTGTGCAACGGCAGCGCCGACAAACTCAGCCGCGTCAAACTCGCGCATTGGCTTGCCTTTGCTTTGCTCTTTCATGCGGAATGGCTTGCCGATAATCCCCATGTAAAGCAGATCAACCGCCATCAGTATCTGCGCCGACAAATCGACTTTACCTTTCACCATCACCACGCGCTCGCCATCCCATGAATTTGTGGTTTCCCACAGCAAACCCTTGGGTAACTTTCTGTCCGCGCAGGCAGCCATCACGTCATAAGCCATAGAGCACAGCGCAACAGTATCGGAATTATCTGATGTCAGATAGTTGTAGTAATCTACTATCTGCTCTGGCTCACCAACTGATGCTATATGCTGAAATGATGGAGTGAACGTGTAAGACTCTCCGGCATATATGATCGCCTGTTGTCCTATGGATAAAATAGGCCCCATGAAATCCTCAATAAAAAAGCCCCACGAATGGGGCTATATTAACACGCAATCCACAATCAGACGGTGTTTTGCGGAGTGTTTGCAGTGCCATCAGCAACGGTCACGGAGCCAGTGCCGGACAAATCGCTAGACCAAGTGGAAACATCGTCATATGTGCCAGTGATCTTGAATGTCTTCATGTTCGCTGGGAACTCATACGAACGATAAACGTTGGTTGCATCGCTGGATGGGCGGAAGATTTTCACCCACACCACTACCTGTTCAGCTGCGCCCATCTTGGTGTAGAAATAATCCTCGATTTCGTCGAGGTTATCTGCCGCCTTGGTCGTTGTAACGCCAGACAGCGAAACGTCGTGGGTTGCAAAGGTGGACAGGTACTCGCGGAACACGCCATCACTTGTGTCGGTTGTTGCATCAACCTCATCCAGCTCTGGGCCGAATTCGCGATCTCGCACAGCACCCCAGCGGATATATTGCGTTGCGGCAGCGGTAGTGGGCTTTGTGGACTGAAGCGCCACATAAACCGGCATCAGCTTGCCAATAAAAGCATTAGCCATATCTTAATCTCCAAAAATCAATGTGAAGTCAACTTCAAAAACCGGACGTCCGGAATCAGTCCGGTATGGGCCAATCACGTTAGTAACGGATTGAGCGCCACAGACGTCATTATACAAACTTTCAGTTATAAGCGCCTTTCTTATATTCTCTGCGACAATCCTATGCGCCGTTAGCGAGCCATTAACCTCTCCGAATACGGCTATGAACATTGTCGGTGATTGATACACGTCTGTATTTGGGACTACCCCTCCATCAATCTTAATCAGCACAACCTTTTCGCTTGCTGTTGCAGGCTCTGAATATTCCGAAAGCTGTACGGTGTATCCGGTTAACAGGCCGAGTAATGCCAGCTTTTCCTTGACCTGATACTCTGGCAAATCAAATTTAGTCATAGCTTGTACCCATTGCGGATGATCTCTTTTATCTCTGATTGCGGGCCTTCATCCTCGAAGCCTGATTTAAGGAAGTGCGGCTTGGCTGTTTTCTTCTTGCGTGGCTTCCAGTTGTCCTTTGTTTCAAGCCATACAGCGTAATCCTGCGAGTACCACACCTTGCCAACGATTGCGCCGCCTGATTGAGATACTGACTTGCGCTGGCTGTTGATTAGCGCTGAAGTATCCAATGGCGTAAAGAGTTTTGCGTACCCAGCTCCGATTGAAACAATAGACGCCACCACCTTCACGGTCTTCGGTCCAGAAACTTCATTAATTACCCTAGAGTAATTGGCCATAACTGCGCTAACTCCTTTTATTGGCATGTTGTTTGCCTCATGAAATAACTTTCATTTTACTACTTAAATGTGATAAATTGTTTATACTGTAGTGTATATTTTCGGAGTTTATGAAATGCCGGCAGCAAAGCCAGAAAGTTACTACCTGGACGGCCTGAACAAGCAGGGTCTGTTTGATTTCAAAGGATGGGTTGGGCCATTCGCAGGTGCAAGAACAAGAGCTTTTCTTTCGTGTAAGAAATGCGGAAACATGAAGGATGCGGAGATTTGGAGTGTAGTATCTTCTTGCAGGGGCTGCCCGAGTTGCGCAAAGGAATCATCATCATCAAAGCAGAGAAGTGACGAGACTGATGTGATAAGAAGGCTGGAAAAGTCAAGGAATGTAAAATTCATTCGCTGGGTTGATGGTGAATACAAAAACCAAAGATGCAAAGCAACCGTGAGGTGCTTAAATGATGAATGTGGATACGAATGGTCATCAGTAACATACAGCATGCTGCATGGTTGCGGATGCATGAAGTGTGGCAAAAAATCCATGGCAGCAAAGCAATCAAAGAGTATAGACGAAAGAGTCGCCGAGCTGTCATCTATAGATGGACTTACTTTCGTTGAGTGGGAAAAGTGGATGGGTAGCTGCTTAAGCAAGGCCGTTATGATGTGCGATTACGGACACAAGTTCACGGCAACAGTAAACTCCATAACAAGCAAGGGTACTGGGTGCCCAACTTGCGCACACGGTGGTTTTGATCAGTCCCTTCCTGGCGCTATGTATGCCCTTAGGTCCAGTTGTGGCAAATTCATAAAGGTAGGAATAAGCAACTCATTTGACAAAAGAATGCACGATCTAAAGAGAAAGACGCCATTTGATTTTATGCCTATAGAGCTGATTTATGATGAAAGCGGAAAGAAGATAAGAAAACTTGAGAAATATTACCATGATAAATATGAGGGAGCCGGACTGATTGGTTTCGATGGGTGTACTGAGTGGCTTGTTTGCACTAGCGAACTCCTCGCAGAACTAAGAACAAAAAGGCCCTAGCGGGGCCTTTAGCAAACAATCGTCCAGTCGTTACGAGCCTCGCCGAACATGGAAATGTCATCCTGAATCACCGACCGGATTGGAAACGACACGCCCTGGCAGGTAGCCATATCGTTAACTGTCGGAGCGGGTGATGGCGTTCCATCCGTCTTGATTAGCTCAGTCCAGATTGTCATGGCTGGAGTGAACTCGATGCCGTTCTTGTCTGTGTATTTCCTATCGCCGCCGATTCTGAATGTGCATTTGATGCCGTATGGAGTGCCAGCAACAATATCGCCGAACTCGTCGCGCACACCTTGCGGCGTAATCGTTGCGACGCTGGTATATGACCAATTCGATATAGTGCTCATAGCGGCGCATTCCTTCCGCCAATCGCACCGATGAAGATGCCAGTGTCTACTATGCCACTCAATGAGCCGCAAGTATCAAGCTGCATTGCAAGGCGACCGTATGAAGTGGCGAATAGGCCATTACCCTCCTTGCCAAGGTCGTAAGTCTGTGCTGCACCGTTAGGGGCTCGCTGACTGGATACGCGCCGACCATTAGACAGCGTGACGAAATGCGCAATCAGGTTGTACCCGATGATTTTGGTCATGTTATCCGACCAGCACACCCCGGCGTTAATGAACCCCTGTACGTAGTCGATATATGCCTGAATCACCACGTCCGGCGCGTTCACCTCTGGGTGAAACTGCTTGAATTCCTCAAGTGTCAATGTGACAGCCATTTATCCCCCTAGCCCGAAATAAGCGGCGGCAGCGGCAAGTGCGGCAGTGATCCCATATTTGAACACAGCGCCAATGATTTGTTTATTGGCCGCCATAATTGGCTTTTCTTCTGCGTCCTTTAGCTCAATCTTTCTCACCCTCTCTTCGAGCTTTGAATGATCTTGCTTTAGGTCTCTAATGTCACCGCCGAGTGAATCCTTCATGTCTCGCAGTGCGCTGTTTATGTCGCCACGTAGCTCAGAGAATTGGCTCATAAGTTGCTGCACCTGCCCGCTCAATAGCCCGATAGCGCGATCAATGTTTTGGCCGCTTCCGCCGTTCATCTGTGAGTCACCATTAAAGTTTTACGTCATGCAATGATAACACCTTTTTATTAGTTGGCATTAGTATTGCATGTAATGTAAACTTGCATTTAGTCAAACAATTTTATGGAGATGACTATGAAGCGCGGAATTAAGGTTTACAAAACAATGGCAGATCGCCGTGAAGATGTGATCGCAGAGTACAAAGCGATGAGCGAAAAGCCGTCAACTGTTGGCGAGTTCGCAGACAAGCTTGGCATCACACGTGCCTATCTTTACAAAATGGGCTTGAGTGCGCCTGTTTTGCACAAGTTGGTTGTTGACAGCCTGTAAAGGCTGTTTTATGCTTGGTTGTGTCAACTAAGGAGATTGTTATGAGCGAGAATGAATTTAATGTGGACGGCAAAGATTTCATTGCAGTGCCTTGCGATGGCAAGTGCTATGGATGTTATTTTGATTACGGAGTAGGATGTCACGCAGGTTCTGATGTGCCAAATTGCAATCGAGAAAACAGGGTCGATGGCAAGTTTGTAATCTTCGTGGAGAAACAACAATGACCCGCATCTACACACCAGAAGAAAAGCGCCGCCTAGACAAGATCAAAGCCGCTGCACAGAAGGTAAAGGCTCGAAAAGCCTGTAAGTTGCGCGACCGCGCGAATGAAATCGACGAACAGAATTACATCAAACAAATGTCGGAGGTGGTATGAGTGAGTGGATTAGCGTTAAGGAAAAAGCTCCAGATGGAAAGTGCATTGTTTACCTTAGTGAACCACAACAAGGAAGATTTGTTCACTCAGCTGACTTTACACATAAAGCAGCCGCTGTAATAGGTGAAAGGTTTGAGTGGGATTGCAGTGGTGATGTAACACACTGGATGCCAATAGATTACCTTGGAGAACAACCAAAAAACTAAGCCCCCATTGCGGGGGCTTTCAATTTACTTGTTACCAAACAACACGCACTTCTTGCCAGAGAAGCTTGTCTTGGCGCAGAAGCCTACAGCAGACCATTTCACGAATGCGAAATCGCTGTTGTGGAACTGGCGCGTCACGGCGTAGGTGTTGATACCCATACCAACAACCGGGTGAAGGCCCATCTGGTCATCCCAGTACATGATGAACTTGCCACCAGTCAGAGCGGAGTCGATGTAGATTTCCGCAATGCCTTCCAGCTTCAGCACGAGGTCTTTGATGGTGCCGAGAGTCCATGTATCCGCACTCACGAACCGCTCCATGTTGGACATAGCTGCGGCAGATACACCAACGCGAACAGGGTTCACGCAGTTGTTTGTGATGCGCAGACGGTCACGAGCGACCTTGATTTCAGTCTGGATCTCAATCGCGGTAGCGGTAGAGGAGCTGATATCAATGGTCGGGGTGTAGGTGTCAACGGTGGTCTCTGAGCCGGAAGTCAGGCCAAGCCACTTCTGACCATCAACGGACAGGCCAGCGTTACCAGCAAACAGGAAGCTGTTCATGGTGCGCATCAGGCCAAGCTCAGCTTCGCGAGCGTCATCAACCAGCGCATCGAAACCTTCGGAGCGCATAGCTTCAACATCACGCCAGCTACGGCCAAACCCTTTGTCGTGCACCGGAACAATCACGCCAGCGTAGCCGTAATCGGTATGATCCAGTTTCACGCCAATCTGGCCAGACATGGAGGTTTGACCATTGTCCATGTCGGAGCTCTTGCGATACTCGTACAGGGTCTTGCCGATATTTACCGGACGAGCCTTCTGCATCAGACGGGTCAGGGTGGCGAACTCACCCATGGGATTGACTTCGATCTTGGTGGTCGCGTCAAACTCACGGTAAGCCTCAGCAGGACTGCGGCCAGCGTTGGTCATTTGCAGGAACGCCTTCATTGCCGGATCACCAGCACTGCGCAGTTCTTGCACATGGTTCCACTGGGCCTGCATTGCCCGTTTTTCTTGCGCGTTTTTAGCCAGCGCTTGGCGAATAATCAAAGACATATAGCTATCTCCTTATGCCTTATAAGCCAGAACGAGCTGACCAGCGGCAGAGGTGGTGACAGCCTCTTCCACGAAGAACAGCGGAACGTCAGTGCCAGCAACGCCCTTTTCCAGCAAGCCACCAGCGGAAGCCTTGGAAGTAAGGAAATCACCCTTTGCCAGAGTCTGAGCGGTTTTGCACGCAACGTTGACGAACTGACCGGAGCGCAGTCGCACAGCGCGAACGGTGTCGCCAATAGCCCATGCGGTGGTAATGTCGCCCTTGAAACCGGAACCTCGCTCAACAACAACCAGAGCTTCGGTGGCATTGGTGGCAGCAGCATTCAACAGCGCCAGAGTGTTGCCAGAGCGAGTTACCACGTAGCCAGGAACAAGCGCCGCAGCGGAAGTGCCCTCTGCATAAACCGGAGTTTCACCGATTTCGACAGGGCCTTGGAAAATTGCACGTTTAGCCATTTCTAGCCCCCTTATTCCGGCATCGGTTCAAATTTCGGAGCTTGGCTGAAACCGCCAGCGCCGTTAGCCACTACCACGCCAGATTTGGCGAGCAGGCCATTCAGAGCCTTAACGCTCAGCTTCTTGGCATCTTCCAATTCCATGATGCCAGCGTTGGCAACCTGAGCAGCAACGGCGTCAATCTCTGCTTGAGCGGCGGCAGCGTTGGCGGCTTTGAGCTGTTTAATTTCCTCAGCCAGCGCATTGACAGCCGCCAGCACATCGGAGTTTTTCGCCTTGGCATTGCCTTCGGCGTCATCCATTTCATCTTCGTCTTCCACTTTGCCTTTCGGCTTCATGGCTTCGTTATAAGCGGCAAACAGCGCATCGTCGTCCAGACCTTCGGTCTTTACGCCTGCTGCATTGAGTGCGGCAAGGATTTTCTCTTTCATCGGATCGACCTCGTTATATTCGATGTTGTTAACAACAAAGCGATTATATTCCATTTCGGCATTAACACCAAACTTCTTGCCAAGCCAATTCAAAAATTGTGCCAACTTAGAGTTTGGCATGGTTTTTTCCATCTTGGATTTGTAGTGTTCGACGTTTGCAATTATGCGCTGACGGTCTGATTCGGCCACTGATTCGGCGTTAATTGCTTCTAGTGCGGCTGGTACTGCATATGGCCGCCCATCAATAACGTCAGCAAACGGCATCTTGTACGCACCGAAATCGCCAACATTAGTAGCATCGAACTCCATGAAAAACTTTCGGTAATTAGTGCTTGGTGCTGATTCCGAGCCTGAGAATTTGCGGATTCGGTTAACCGCCTCTGCCTCGTTCCATGCGTAATCAGCCTGAGCGAGTGGAAGCGACAGGTTTGGTGAGCAGGCGTTTACGTGCAGCTCTGCAACCTCAACGGCGGATTCCCCATTCCCGTTGGTGAACATGCCCACCGCCTCGGTGTTGTTCTTAGCGCCTGGCTCTGACTCTGGATTCAGGATTGCGGAGTGGTCTAGGTTTGCCACTGACTCAACGCGCCAATCGTACTCTTCCCCGTCTGGGCCAATGCCGTTTTCTTCCACGATATACAGCTCAAGGCCAGTGGATCGGTCGATAGGCTGGCGGTTGTTGATGCGCTCGATAAGCCATTCTGCATTCTCATTCTCTGCGGCGCGTTTCATGTCGATGTATGTATTTGATACCAGTTTGTCACCAACAAGCCGCCAATCCGAGTCGAAGGCAAACACGTTATGAGCCGACATAATTAGCGGGTCATTAGCCGAGATGAAATTGCCATTTTCGTCTGACGGGTGAGACAGCGGTGCAGGAATGCGGGCATTGCTTGCCATTAGGTCTTTTGCCAGCTCATCGAATGCTTTGGCGGTGTACAGCCCGCGATTCATGACGGAATCGCGGATCATGTGAGTCACGCCTTCGATGACGGTAAATTCAGTGTATACGGCCTGATTGTTAACTCGGCCAGAGAACAGGCGCTTATTCGAAACGTTGCCCGTTACTTGAGAATTGCAGTGAATGACTTTGCGCTTCATTGCCATGTCCATGTTTGATGTGATATGGCGATTATACAGCGGAGCGCAGGAATGACAAAGCCGCCTAGTGGCGGCTTTGTTTAGATCTCTTTTGATAGCGCTATGATGTGCTCAAGAAGGTAATCATATTCTTTGGCGAACTTTATCATTGCTACTAGGGTTACGCTTCCATCTTGCTGACCCCACAGTTTACCCTGAAACTCACCATTTAGATAATAATAGTCGCTAGCAATTTTTTGCGCTCTCTGCACGCGCTCTTCTATGATTTTATTGCTTATCACATCCATCACTCCACCTCCCGCACGATGCGGCGTTCGTCTATTTTAATCATGTGGTCATCTGTTCGCTCTGTTCCATAGGCATCACCAAAAAGAAGCCATAAACCATCATGAAATCTTGCAATCTCCATAACGCCTTTATTGCACCATGGCTCAACCCAGTAAAAACCATCCTCGCGCATAAAACCTCCTAACAAAATATCAAACAAGCCGTTAGTGCAACCACGATTGCAACTTGCGCCAGCGAGTACATGGCAAATCGGATCACTGCTTCATCTTCCGATAGCAAAGCGATGCTACATCGGTCGCAAAAGAACGCGACTCCTTGATTTGGTATTCCTCAGTTGAGTATCGCGGCATGGCTATAGCATCAAGCGCAATGCCTTGAAAAATATCATCATCCCCTGCGATCTCGATGATCTTCGAGGCTGGCACTCCTTTTTGATTTGCCAGTGATGCCATGTAGGCAAGCTCCTCAAGAGCCTTGCAAGTCCCTACTTGTGTTGCGGTAAGCGCCGCAGCAAACATAATTCCAATCATCACATCTTCCTCCAGTCGATTACTTGGCAGCCGCTGAAAACATTCCAGCGCTTACCATCCCACTGCTTGACGCACCATTCATCGCACAGTTTTCCGTGAACAGTCCAGTTGATGCGCACGGTGTATGTACCTGGGCGAGTTGGGTTAGGCTTCAATGTCTGACTCCTTTACAAACACGCCATCGATCATGCGGCCTTTGCGGTCTTTGATTTCTCGATATGCGCACTCAATGCACCACTCAATGTCTAATCCAGACTGCTCTGCTAAGATGGTTAGAACGACAACCATGTCGCCAATAGAGTCAGCAACAAGAAACTCATTTCCCTTGGCGATGCCTGCTGCAAGCTCGCCTTGCTCCTCGACCAGCTTTACCATTTGCCGGAAGCGGTCGCTACCTTCAATCAGGTTGCGGTCGTGCGCCCATTGGCGGATTTCGTTGAAACGTGGCATTAGACAATCCTATGTGTTGTGATTACAAGTCGCTCATCGCTGCCGCGCTTGGCAAGGATGGCCATGTTTGATGCGCTGAAAGTCACCTTGTCGAACGTGCCGGAATGAGCCTCGATGCAGCCTTGCAATGATCCAGAAAGGCATTCGCGGCTCGGGCCTTTCGGTGTGCAACTGTCGTTTCTGAATTCGGTGGTGTAGATCATTTATCGCTCCCATCAAGGTTTGTTTCCACAGGCTCTAGTGCGCTTGCTGGATAAATCTGTACGCTTCCTGGCTCTCGCTCGCTCTCGATGCAGTAACCAACGTCAGTTAGCTCTGTTGAATAGTAACCGACTACTCTACCTTGCCACGATGAGCCTGATTTCTTGCGAAGCCTTGTCCCGATTGCCCATGCACCAAGCGATGTGAAAATCTTCATTGCGCTTGCTCCTGCATCATCAAAAACACGATCATTGCCGCTCGGAGTGGGTTGTTCGAGGTTGATTCGTGATACCCACGCATAACCGAACTTGCCGTACAGCTTCCATTAACCCACTTAAACCCAATTTTCATTTTAATCAGGATTGGCATTGCATCTGATGGATTGTTGCAGTAGTCGACCACACCCATAACCGAAACAACATTGTCGCCTTCGTGTTTTACTGCGCCAAACACCACACCTGAATTTTCGGCCGCATCAACACCAATGGCTTTGGCAACAAGCAGGTTAATCTGCAAATCACTCATCTCTTCGTAGTTCATGGCAATCTCCTTGGTTGACGCTCTCAATGTAGCGCCAAGGTGATGCGCTGTCAACTACTAATCGCTTGGGGAAGTTTGGGGAGGTTTGGGGAACCAACTTCCCCATCCGTAGACCGCGCCGGCACTGGCTTTATATATATAGGGGGAGAAAAGGATTAATTCATTCATTCTTTCTATTTATACTATTTTTTATGTTTATGTACGTGAGGTGGTTTTTGTGGATGGATGGACAGGCGCGTAACTTCGCCCTAACCTCCCCAGAATCGCTCAGAGCTAGGCGTAGCAAGGTCTAGCGTTGGGGATGCCACCTCCCCGGCACATCCCCAGTGGGGATTTGTTGACACTCATCGCGCCATGTCGGACAATGACAACTCAAATTCAGGAGGTAGCATGACAGAAGAAACCCGCAAGCCAGGCCGTCCACCAAAGGATAAATTCGTACAGGCAATCGAGGCAACCATTGGCGAGTCTAAGCCATCCGCAGCATTACTTGCCGCATTGATTTTGCCGCAAATCATCGCAACCTATGGCGCTGGTCACGTTGAGTCGAATTGCGATCTGGCAATGAAATACTCAATGCGACTGTTGACACTGGATGGTGAGTAAACTACTATCAAATCTCGATGAGATAGCCGAGCCAACCAAGCTCAAAAATGTTTGATCGCAACCATCAGGAGGTGATCAATCTTGACAGCCGGAACAGACGGCGCGAAATACTCGGAGCACTGTCGAGCGATAGAGTGAAGAGTGCAGGCTCCTTAGCTCAGAGGCAAGAGCTTCCGACTCATAATCGGCATGTCACTGGTTCAAATCCAGTAGGGGCCACCAATTTGCGCCATTAGCTCAATGTGCAGAGCCGCGATGACAGCAGACTCAGGTTGAATTCCTGAATGGCGCACCAAGTTACCAAAGCTACACATTCCACGGCTAATCATGGATTGCGCAGCTAAAAGTGAACAGCATTACACCATCCCGATGGCAAGTCGGCGGAGGCGCAACGTGTAGCCAGGACGTGGACTCCTTACCACATCAGCACACAACGAAACTTGCAAGGCAGGGTTTTATACTTTCATCCCACATGCTGGTAGTCTCGCCAGTGCCGAAGAGAGACAGGAACAACCCGCTTCGGCGGGTTTTTTCTTGCTTGCTTTGTCAACTAGTGCTAATCTGGTTTGGTCAACTACGCAAGGGGAAGATATGAAGGCCATAGCGCACTGCCAGAGATGCGGCGAGTTCAAGGATAGACACTGGTTTCCATCGGAAATGAAGTACTGGAACCAGCAGTGCAATCGCTGCATTCGCTCTCCATCAGGAGCAATGCCGTTACAGCAAGAAGAACGAGACCGCAATGAACATCAAACTAAACCCAATGCCAGCAACGCCATTTGAAGCGGTTCACGCTGCTGCTGACGTGATTAGCTGGCTTGTGTTTACAAACTACGTCAGGCACGGCCACGAATGCCGAATTGATGTGATGGAGCATTGCGATCTGCAAGTCGTGATTGATTACGCCAACAGTCAGGTTGTGATTGTTGGGTTTATGGATGGGATGGAGATTTAACATGTCGCTTTTGGAATTCTGCCAAACAGACCGCCAGCGCGAGGTCGTTACCGCATACGAATCTCGCGGGCCAGAGCTGGCAGCTAAAGAACTTGGAGTTCACGCAAGGAGCATCTACAAGGTCATTCGGCGCGTAAAGGCTCTTGCAGCAAAACGCGGGCACTCGCCAGAGCATGAAATGAACAAGACCGTACCAGAAGGGTTTGCTATTCGCGGCACGTCCACGCTCTACGACGCCTATGGAAAGGCAAAGCTGCAATGGGTCAAGACCAAGGTTGACCATGAAGCGCAACTCGCCATGATGCGAGAGGTTGTTGAGGCGATGGCGGAGGAAATAGAACCAGTAAGCATTTCCGAACCGTGCAAGCTGGAGACAAATCCAAGACTGGTAAATCAGTACACATTCACAGACCACCATTTCGGAATGTTGGCGTGGAAAGGAGAGAACCTTAAGGCTGATTACGATCTGAAAGAGTCCGAGCGCCTTCTTGTTGAATGGTTTAGGTCTGCAATCGAGCAGTCACCAAACGCAAGCAAGGCAATCCTGGCTCAAATTGGTGATCTTTTACACTCGGATGGCTTAACACCAGAAACCCCGAGCAGTGGGCATACTTTGGATGCAGACAGCCGATTCAGCAAGGTTGTTCGCGTAGTTATTCGCGTCATACGCCAAGTGATTGCCATGCTACTGCAAAAGCACGATCATGTTCACGTTGTTATGGCGGAAGGTAATCACGATCTCTCTGCGAGCGTGTGGCTACGTGAGATGCTTAACGCACTGTATGAGAACGAGCCTAGAATCACCGTAGATACCTCAGCAAGTCCATATTACATGCATAAGCATGGCAGAACTGTACTGTTCTATCATCACGGGCACCTATCCAGATTCGACAAGGTTGATTCCGTAATGGCATCAATGTATCGAAAGGAGTTCGGCGATAGCGATTTCGCTTACTGTCACATGGGGCACTTGCATCACAACAAGTTAGTAGAAAGCAACCTAATGACAGTCGAACAGCACCAGACATTGGCGGCACGTGACGCATATGCAGCAAGAGGTGGCTGGCTATCAGGCAGGAGTGCTAAGGTGATCACGTATCATGACACGTTCGGAGAGGTAGGGAGGACGGTAATCAACTACGAGATGATTTCTTGATTGACGGATAAACACTTTAACGCCACAATCATATATAGGTTGTGGTGACCTAAGTAGAGAGTGAAAACGGCTGTGCTATCTGGAGGGCAATCTCTGCCCAACACCACCCAGATAGCGCGGCCTTTTTTATTGGTGATTAAATGTCTTTATCATTCAGAAAGAAATCAATATCGGATAAGTACAACTCAGTAATTGATGTGGCGCGAGGAAGGCTTTCTCTTGTTGGTAGAGATCTTGTTTGGTCTTCTGGAAGAAAAGCTGGATCAGTTGCAGGAGGGGTAAGCAAAAATGGCTATCTTCAGGTCAACATTGGAGGAGTTAAGTATATGGCTCACCGATTAGCATTGGCCATGCACAGGGGGTTTGATAGCGGCATGGAGATAGATCACATTGACGGCGACAAGAGAAACAACTCCATAGAAAACCTTAGAGAGTCAGATCGCAGCGGAAACAACATGAATCAGGCGTTAAGGTCTGACAACAAATCAGGAATAAAGGGCGTTGACAGGAGAGTTACTGGAAAGTACAGGGCGCAAATACAGCATCGAGGAGTTAAGGTATACCTTGGTAATTTTGAGAGCGAGCGAGATGCAGAAGAGGCCGTGATGAATGCTAGGCGCAAGCTTCATGGTGAGTTTTATTGCGATGGGACAAGATGACGCAGGCCACCTTCTGGTGGCTTTTTCTTTCCGCGCAAACCGATCAAATCGGCGATATAATGCACAAAACCACTCGGAGATATTGGCATGAATCTTGTATTGGTTAAGGGCGTGGCGACAGACCTGTATGCCGCAACAGGCATTGCGGTTGGTACGCAAATTCGGGTGCAGAACCAGAGCGAGCAGCTTCTTACCTTGGCTGATTCGTCTGCTGGTTTGGCTCGCGATGCGACTGGCGACTGCCTAACTGTGCGGCCATTTGAATCAGCAACAAACGCAGCTTCTGCAACTGGCGCGTGGGCCAAAGCTGAAACAGGAAACTGCCTAATCAACGTAAGAGCGGTGGTGTGATATGCCGTGGCACATAGAGGCATCAACAGAGCCTACCGCGCTAGAACAAAACATTGCAGCAGGTAATCGTGCGTTCTGCTTCCAGACATACGACGAAATGAATAAGAAGCGAGGCCTGCAATGGGAGGCTTCTCGCGAGATAGCAAACGCAACGGCCGGCGGAAAGTATTACTCAATACTAAAAGCTGGAAGCGTACACCCTATCGACCTAAAGCAGAGAGTGCTAGGTGCCACGGGGGAAGGGATAATCGGAAGGGTGTACGCAATAACAGATGCGGATTATACCGGTGGCGTACCAGAACCGGTTTACAACATGAGGCCAGCAATGGGGGTTGAGTTTGAAGGCCATCTGCTTACAGGCTTCACGCTAGTCACGCCAGTTGCAAACCTTCAGAAGATTGGCGCAGATATACCGCTTAGAGTTAACGCGCAAGGGAGCCATGGAGGGTTTACGCCAGCTGGCTTCGGGTCGAATAGAATAATAGACCCAACATTGCAGAGGCTTCTTGAGATTGAGTCTTTTGGTGATCAGGTTATCTCGGACAGGCTTGAGTTTTACGAAGGGTCACTAGACTTCCCGCTGCCATAAAAAAGGCCCCTTCATTGGGGCCTTAAACATTGCCGCTTCACGTATTCCTGTAAGTACCTAATCTGCGCATCTTGCTTTGCTATTCCCCTGACGAGACGTAGATAATCTTGTCTAGTAACGCCTGCAAGCTCTGCGGCTCCTCCATCGACCACGCTGCCGGAGGCGCTGGTTTCGGCGCTTCCACTTGGACACTTGGCGCGGACGAACACCCGCTTAGGGCCAGTAGCGAGATCAGCGCTAAGGTCATCAATACGGCGTTCGGCAGCAGATAAATCCGCAGTGTATTTTCGATCCAGCGCTTCGGCATTCTTAGCGAGTTCATGCTCTTTCTTCCTATGTTGTTCCGATAGTTGCGCGATGTAGGTTGCCGTGTCTGCCCGCTCTTTGCCGGCCTTCTTCTGCCATCCGTTATCTGCCAGCCAGTATCCTCCAGCGAAACTTGCCAGCAGTGCGCAGGAGGTTAGGATTGATTTGATTTGAACCATGGTTCGGCCCTTACTTTCGCATACATTGCCCACATAACTTCATCCATCACTGTGAACGTTGCGTGACCAATCTTTGACATCGGAACAGCGCGATGCCAAGTGCAATCACTCGACTCATGCCCAGACTTTCCACATAGGCAGCATTTTTTCATTTTTCATATCTCCCAATCATTTCATCAAGCAGCTTCTTCATCTGCTTCATGGATATCTCGGCCTTTCTAATTTGGTAGATGTTGTATGCCACCGCGATAATTGTCAGCAGCAGAACTGCGATTTGTACTGACACATCAAACTCCATGCTTAACAGGTGTTCCACGCACACGAATAAGGAACTCATCAACGGTGATTTTACCATGGCATAGGTCTCGCTGTGCATTGCGACGAGTCCAGATTCCGCCGCACTTGCTTGCTGGGTCACTGCAATCGCGCTTTACTTTGTTTACAGCGGTAAATTTCCACATCAGGAAAGCGTTGCAACTGCGGTGAATATCTCCGTTCACCAGAAAGCGCCACGCAGTGGAATTATTTCCAGTTGTCTTTGTCTCGCCAAGGTTCAGGATGAAGTCACCCCACGCAATGCGAGCATTGTCAGGCATCTGGTACTTGATGCGGTCTAGCGGCTTGGTGTGAAGCTCAATTTCCTCTATAAGCCGCTGGTCGCACCACTCTTGAGTAACCTTCATGCCCATCTTTACGCCGCGAGTAACTCCATCGCAGATTGTCGGCACTCCACCTTGGTCAAGGTACGCTTCAAGGCGCGATCCTTTCGCGCCTGATTCAAAGTAGCTTGTGAACGCAACGGCAGACGCCATAAGCGCCGACCCTGCTATGATGCTGTTTCGTATTTTGCTCACTTTTGCTCCTCAATAAGCCTGTCCAAGTACCACCTGGCCTTCCTCAAATCCTCTGCCGGATTTACCTTCTTCTCATACCGCCACATGTATTTTTGCACATTACCCTTGAGGTATCCCAGAAATGCCTCATGCGACATGCTTGCCTTGATGGCTTCAATGCACTCAATTCCGCCACTAGCGTAGTGAGAAGGGTTGTTCACTGGGTCATGCCGCTTTGCGGTTGCCGCATCCTCCACGCTGACGAATGGCTTGAATTCGTTCTCTTCGCGCGGCACCAGTGTTGATTCGTTCATGTCATTCTCCTTGTTAGTTGACACAACAAACATAACCTAAACCTTCTCGGGCGTCCACTCGGATTTCTGCTTTAGCAGGATGTCGCGCAGTTTCGTGTTCATTGGCTTACCTGTCTTGCGATTAACCAAGATGTTAACCTCTGAGCAGTGGCAGTTTATCTGGCCTCCGCTCGCCTTAGTGGCAAACCATTCCCGCTCCTCTGCCGGAGTGCAGATAGTTCCGTGCCGCTCCGCATGGTCACGGCGCGTGGTCGGCAATAGCGCAGACATATGCATAACCTTAAGCATATAGTCGCTATCACCAAAAACCTCATCGTTCACTGCATCAGTTTCGCTCCAAGAGCCATCACGGTACGCCTGATTAACCTCTGTCGAAGCAATCCGCAAACACCGCCAATCCTGCTCTAGTCCTTTCTTTTCCATCTCTCGTGCAATGACTCGCGGAGATTGTCCGGCCGCCATGCCTCGCGTGATGATGCCTGCCATGTTGCGCTTATCCACATCCGTGAAGCCTTTCATATCCTCGAACAGGCGAGCATACACACTGCCCAATCGACGCTGGAATCCAGGCTCCATAACCACAGCTTCGGCGCGTAAGTATTGCAGTGATGGCAGCTCTTGCGTGACCCCAGCATCAGCGGCAAGTAGTTGCGTTTGCGCTGCCACCTGCTCGGCGGCTTGTTGGTATGCGCCGGATGCGTATGCGTTCGCCCACCAGCCAGCAGACCATTCACCTTGCGCATTGCCGTAGATGATTTCGTTAAGCAATGCCTCGATATAGCTGTTGATTTGCGACATCATGAGTGGGTCTAGTTGGTACTGGTATCCGGTGGCATTGAGCTGGACGATTTGCGGCTTGAGGTTTCGCGCATACTCAGCCGCCGCCTTGTAGGACTTGCGCAACCGACGACGAAGCTCGCCATAGAAAGCCTTGATGCGAGGGTTCTGTCCGGCCGGGTATTGCTTGCTTCGTGGCAGGATGCTTTTGATGTTCATAGTTGACACTCTGAATCTGTTGTGGCTATTATGATAGCACGACAACTAGAGGGGGGGTTATATGTGCGAGAATGAATTTGAGTTTGCTGGCGCAATATATGTTGCGGTTGATTCGCCACCAGCTAAACCTTGTGAACGATGCGATCTGTTTATTGACGGCAAGTGCATGAACTCAACAGAGTTTAATTGCTTTGCAGATTTCAGAATTGACGGCAGGAATGTGATATTCAAGGAGAAGCACTTATGAACGACAAGCAGCAATTAGCCGCAATGGGTGAGCATACGAGAGAGATGGGCAACTGTGTGGAAGATGATGCATTCCGTCACCTGAGCAGAGAGCAGATGTCAGACATGATTCTCATGCTGCAAAACATATGCCAGAAATCAGCATTTGCGAGATTCCGCATCGGAGACAGGGTGCGCAAAACAAAAGGGTCGCGCTGGCAAGGTAAGGTCGTAGGAACCTACAGCACAAGCCTGACGCCGGAAGGTTACGCGGTGGAGAGCGAGACAGAAATCGGAAGTGTTCAGATTTACCCAGTTTCAGCATTGGAGTTAGTGAAGTGAAAAAACCAAACAAGACAGAGCAAATCGCGCGGTTCATGGTTGAGCATGGAAGGTTCATGACATCAAGCGATGTTTACAATGCCGGATTCCGCTTCGATGATGGTGCGGAAACCTCACCAAATTCGATCAGCGTACTGCTAAACAAGATGCATGTCAGCGGCAGATACGTTGTCGAACGGAACTATATCCACGAAGGAAACAAGCGCATGGTGCGCGTCAAGGTGTTGCGCATCATTGATTCCAAATATGGAGACGGCCCAAACAAAGAGATCAACATCAGTCATGGAGCGATGTGGCGCAAGATGCTTTGTGGGAAGAGGATTGAGGCATGAGGTACGACGTTTCACTAACTAGGGATGGTGAGTGGGTTATCGGCTTGGACTTCCTTGCGAAATGGTCAACGGTCGTCAATTCTCGCGATGAGGTGACGGCAATCGCAACCGCCAAAGACAAGTACAGGCGAAGCACAGGCAACAGCACAACAAGAAATGCAGCCAACTTTGCAGAAAGCGGCTGGAAATACTGCGCGCCAGATGAAAATGTGCCGAATGGTAGGTCTGTCGCATTGTGCATTGGTGCGCAATTCTATGTCGGAAGCGCTTGCAAGCGGCATCCGCTAAACAACATCAGATACACATCATCAAAGTATTGCCCGATATGCGAAGAGGAAAGAAGGCTTGGCATTATGTAGTTGACAG
>JALRHB010000120.1 GCA_023253245.1 Polynucleobacter sp.
AAACCTTTATCAAGTAACTGCTGACCACCGGAAGGGGTCGTAATTACCGATTTGCACTCTTGAATAGAAGCATATTGACGGTGCATACCATCAGGCATGAGCTCGATATAGTGAACGGCTTCATCTTTAGCATTCCAAGGCATATCGCCAACTTCTAAACGACGCAACCATTTGACCCAGCTAACACCTTGGACGCCAGGCACAACCAAACGCAATGGGAAGCCATTCTCAGGACGCAACATTTCACCATTCATAGACCATGCAACGATAGTGTCATTAAGGCAACTCTCAAGATTAATCGTGCGAGTCATGCCAGAGCCATCACCACCTTCGGCCAACATGAACTTACCTTTCTTAAGATCTGCCCCGCATTCCTCAAGGAGAATCTTTAAGGGGACGCCTGTAAATTCACAGCATGAAAGCATACCGTGAGTGTATTGAACAGTTGGAACGGCAACGTTACCCCACTCAAGACCAGTATTAGCACCGCACTCAATAAAGTGAGTGCGAGATACCGAGGGCATTCTCATTAAGTCACTCATAGTGAAAACGCGGGGATTTTTTACCATGCCGTTCACCATCAAACGATGTGTCTCTGGATTGATGTTGTACCAACCTTGATGATGACGCTCAAAGTGCAAGCCATTTGGAGTAATCGTTCCAAAAAGGCCTTGCAATGGAGTGAAAGCTACTGAAGCAGCAGAAACACGTGTTAAACCAGGAGACTCCCGACGAATCAAATTAGATTCATAAATCGAAGGGACTCCATATGGCATAGTTGCAACATTCTTGCCAAGCGTAGTTTGCCAAGGCTGCTTCTCTAAAATTGCAGGATCGCCTTCAACAGCAGCCATAGCCAATGGCGCTGATAAGCCAGCAGCAGCACCACCAAGTGCAGACATAAAGCCCTTGCGCAAGAAGCCGCGACGCTTCTCATCAAGACCATTGGCATTAATGTCAGCAATTAACTCCTGAGAAAGGAAATGCTCAGGCGCCTTTACTAGGCGAGCACGATCACGTGGTTTCTCTACAGCACTAATGTCTTTGGCGCTGATTTCAATCTGT
Organism: Polynucleobacter sp.; assembly: GCA_023253245.1. Lineage (GTDB taxonomy): Bacteria > Pseudomonadota > Gammaproteobacteria > Burkholderiales > Burkholderiaceae > Polynucleobacter. The sequence goes on from JALRHB010000120.1 coordinate 1,066, forward strand.
TTATTAGTCATTTAAATCCTGCTGTAAAAGAAGTGACGCTATATAAAAAATTAATGTAATTCTTGAGCCATTCTGCTACAAACCATTTGACACATTTCAACTGTCTGATTGTCAGCAATGGAGTAATAAACCTCTACACCCTCTTTGCGTCTATTCAAAATACCGGCCTGATGAAGTGCTCGCAAATGTCTAGAAACATTGGCCTGACTCGATCCGCAAATCTGAATAACCTCAGATACTGTTTTTTCACCCGTACAAACCGCATACATAATGCGCAAACGAGATGGCTCAGAAAGAACACTGAAATAACCCGCTACACTAGTGAAAAGCATCTCCATTTGTTTTGGAGAAAGACTTTTGACTGCCTTTTGGACTTGAGCTTTATTTTTCACGTGTAATTTGAAATATATAAATAAACGCACAATATATGCGTGAACACGCATATTTGACACCTAAGCAAGCAATGCTCATATAGTGGGATACCCTAAGCCCCTTAAGCCATACAATTTGCCTATGGATACCGATGCAATTTTTCTCTCGCTAAAGCTAGCATTTTTGACTGTTACCCTGATGCTCCCCTTTGGTATCTGGGTTGCCTATAAACTCATTAGGCTAAATAGATCAAAGCCCTGGGTTGAGGCTCTATTAGCCCTGCCATTGGTTTTGCCCCCCACAGTCCTGGGTTACTACTTTCTGGTTGTTTTTAGTGGTAAGACCATTTTTGGCATTCCGATGGTATTTTCATTTACTGGAATCTTGATAGCCTCTCTCTTCGTGAATATTCCCTTCGCTATTCAACCCATTCAGCGCGCATTTGAGAGCATCAATCCAGATATTCGCGAAGCGGCTCAAGTAAGCGGTCTGAGCAAATGGCAAATTTTTAGGCTCATTGATCTTCCCTTAAGCTGGCGCGGAATTACTGGCGCGGCTGCCCTCACATTTGCCCATACTCTGGGTGAATTTGGTGTGATTTTGATGGTTGGTGGCGCCATTCCCGGGGAAACAAAAACAGCTTCAATTGCAATTTATGACAAAGTACAGGCTTTTGATACTGCAGGTGCCGGCACCCTATCTCTATTCTTACTTGGGATTTCTTTAGTGGCAATTGTGATCAGCTATGGCGTTTTTGGTCGGACCTCGACATCTCGAAAGATCAACCCCCATGCTTAAAATTCGACTTCTGCAAAACTCACCCATGCCGGTAAAAGTGAGTCTGGAATGTGCTCCTGGCGAACTGCATGCATTAGTAGGCCCATCTGGAAGTGGCAAAACAACAGTATTACGAATGATTGCAGGTCTGCGCGATGCCCAACAAGGTCTTATTGAGTGCGACACAGCTGTTTGGTTTAAACGCGATGACATTCAGGGATCGAAGGAGTCTTTACCCCCCGCCTACAGATCCTGCGGCTTTTTATTTCAGCAATACGCCCTCTTTCCTCACCTGAACGCTATCGATAACATCTGCATTCCGCTTTATAACCAATTGGCGACAAAAGATGAACGTAGGGCACATGCTATGCAATTGTTAAAACGGATGTGGATTTCAGAGTTGGCGAACCGGTTGCCAAGCCAACTGTCTGGCGGACAACAACAACGTGTTGCACTTGCAAGGGCTTTGGCGCGTCAGCCTAAGGTACTCCTTTTGGATGAACCTTTCTCGGCCATCGATACCCCAACTCGACAAGATCTCTACAAAACACTTGCAGAATTAAGAAAGGATTTAGATATCCCTATTTTGCTAGTGACCCACGATTTACGCGAAGCAGATCTATTGGCTGACAAAATTACCGTCATTGATCAAGGCATTAGCTTGCAAACTGCAGAACCTCAAGCACTTTTTCAGCGCCCCAGAAATTCACGAGTGGCTGAACTAGTGGGTATTAGCAATATGTTTAACGGTATATTTACTGCTGGGAAGCTCACCTGGGATGGTTGCGACCATGTCTTCAATGTCATTGACAAGGGGAAGATCCCTCCCAGAGCCCCCGTAGCATGGGTCATCCCCCAAAGCGGCCTGAGCCTTCATACCGATACAACCCCTGGACGAATTGCGGCTACCGTAAAACAAATTAGTAGTATTGGTCAAATCGCAGTATTGCAATTAGCAGTACTCGGGAGCGCCCATGTAATCAATTGGGAGGCCTCGATAGCAGAACTCAAACGACTTAATATCCAAAAAGATACTCAAATTTTTATTGAATTAGATTCTACTCAGATTCACATCATGCCATTAAGACCGATTAATGATCCCAGATTATTCACCGATCATTAATGGCTGCTGCAAGCGCTATTCAATGCCAATAAATCACTTGCTGCACTTGCCGCATGTATTGATGCCCAAAATTGGATAGGCTGGACAAAATCTAAACAAACCGGTTGCTAAAGGGACAATACCAATCCAGCCCCAAGCGCCAACATTACCAGAAGCTGCTAGACCAATTAACACTAGCCCAACAATAATACGCAGAATTCGATCAATACCGCCAACATTACTTTTCATTTTTCATCCTTTAGGTTAAATAATGCAATTAATTCAAAGAAACACCCACCAGCGGTCTTCCTTCTAGCGTCCAAAGATATAAGGAACCATCGTAGAGCGAGGTAGATTTATTGCCAACAAGTTCGGACATAATGAACCAACCACCAGCAGCTAAATGACCACTATTGCAATAGCTAATTGCAGGAGCTGATGCATTGATGCTATTAGCCTTCAATAAACTGTTATAGGTATTTTTGTCCCAGAAGTACAAAGCGCCTTTCACAGGTTTAGCCATCAATTCAGGGGCAAATTCTTTTGCGCCAGCAATATGTCCATAGGCGCCAACATAGTCACGCTTGCTTAAACCAAAAAATTGTACTGGCTGTCTTGCATCAATCAATGTTGCAT
>JALRHB010000121.1 GCA_023253245.1 Polynucleobacter sp.
GTGGCAGAACCCGGTAAGTACCAATCACGCGCAAGGTCTCTGGGTCACGAATGAGTAAATGATCGCAATAGGCATCAAACTCATCGATATCCAAGTCTTCTGGATGGGTTGGAAGGCTTGCGCCCATTTCCTCTGCAAATACTTTGTATCGTAAGCGTTGCGCTTCTTTCACTTCATTTGGACTTGAAGCCCAGCTAATTTGAAAAGCAGGGCGCTTAGGTTTACTGACTACTTTGTCATCAGCAACGGGCTCAGTAGTCAAAACTTCGTTACGCGCACGTAAAGCAAACTTTTTACCAAATAACTTCTTGGCAATTTTCTTGGAGAAAAGTTTTTTAATCGCTTTAGTTTTGCTGGACTTCTCTTTCTTTGGTTTTTGTTCAAAGCGCCCATTAAAGAGATCAAAGGCAGCAAGTGGATTTGGAATATCTGACATGAGTTTCCTTGTATATGTTTAATCTATCGTAAAAGGGCTCTATTACTAATTGATGACAAGTGGAATACAAATCGTGCCCCAAAGCAGGCCGGCAATCGCTAGCGCCAACATGACTGCGGCTGAGCCAAAGTCTTTGGCCCTTTTAGATAGATCATGATGTTCAAAGGAGATGCGATCAATGGCTGCCTCTACGCTGGAATTGAGCAATTCAACGACTAAAACGAATACCAGTGAGGTGATTAGGGCGCACTTTTCAATCGGACTTACAGGAATCCACAATGCGATGGGAGTGAGCACAGCTAAAAGTGTCAACTCTTGCCTGAAAGCGCTCTCTTCTTTATAGGCGTAAACCATACCACACCATGAATTTTTAGCCGCGTGCCAGGCCCTCGTTAGTCCACGATTTCCTTTGTGAGGATTTTGCTTAATATCGTAAGGAGTAGTCAAAATATCTTCTTAAGCTAGAGCAGTAACATGTACTTGCGTAGAAGGCACCGGTTTAAGATGCTTGGCAAATTGCTCTGAAGCAGCTCTCCAAGAGAATTTCTCAGCATGGGCTCTGGCAACTTCGCGAGGAATTTTTAAAGCCTGCATACAGGCTTCTCTCAAGTCTTCATGCATTGCGCCTGCAGGAGAGGTACCAAGAACATCAATTGGGCCAGTGACAGGATAGGCTGCTACGGGGGTGCCGCAAGCCATTGCCTCCAGCAAGACCAGACCAAAGGTATCGGTTTTGCTTGGAAAGACAAATACATCAGCCGCTGCATATACTTTGGCTAATTCATCTTGTTGTAAAACTCCTAGGTAGTTGATATTGGGATATCTTTGCTTGATCTCTGTCAAAGCAGGGCCATCGCCCACTACCCACTTAGAGCCAGGTAAATCAATCTCTAAGAATGCATTGATATTCTTTTCAACAGCAACTCTCCCAACATAGAGAAAAATGGGATGAGCGGTATTGAGGGCTTTGGATTCTTGCATCTTGAAGATATCAAGATCAACCCCACGGGACCAGAGAACCACATTTTTGACTCCGTACGCCTCTAAGTCATTTTTAACCACAATAGTAGGGGCCATGACTGCCATTGAGGGGCTATGAAACCAGCGAATAAAAGCATACGTGATTGCCAGAGGAATAGCAGTGCGGGCCTTAACGTACTCTGGAAAACGGGTATGGTAGGCGGTTGAGAAGGGTAGATTATTTTTAACAGCATAGGCACGAGCAGAAAGCCCTAAAGGACCTTCAGTAGCAATATGCATCGCATCAGGTGCAAATTCTTTAATTCTTCGAGCTACTTCCTTGCCAGGAAATAATGACAGGGCAATATCTGGATAGGTGGGGCATGGAATAGATTTAAAACCAGTAGGCGTGATCATTTCTACTTCATGACCCATGGCAACTAGTTCGGCACGTGTTTGCTTGAGGGTTCTGACTACGCCATTAACTTGGGGATCCCATGCATCCGTAATGATCATTATTTTCATACAGTGGCCTCTTCGATAGATGCTTGAACAGCAGGTTGATATGTAACTTCTCTTTTTGCTTCTGGATCACCTTTAATATGAGTCCAGTAAATAATTTTGAGCTCGCCAGAAGTGGTTTCGACTAGGGCAGATAAACTCTCAACCCAATCACCATCATTGCAATATAGCAAGCCATCAATCTCACGAATCTCTGCTTTATGAATATGACCACAAACAACCCCATCACAATTTCTGATGCGAGCTTCTCTAGCCATGATGTGTTCAAAGTCTGCAATGTAACTAACTGCATTCTTAACTTGATGTTTTAGGTATTGGGAGAGTGACCAGTACTGCAAACCCATTTTGACCCGCAATATATTGAAGTAACGATTGATGTACAAAATGAAGGAGTACAAAGAGTCTCCCACATAAGCGAGCCATTTGGCATACTGCATGACCCCATCAAACAAATCGCCATGAGTAACCCAAAGCTTACGACCATCTAAGAGCGTATGAATTACCTCTTCTTCTACTTTGATATCCCCAAATGACATACCAAAATATTGCCTGGCAGCTTCATCATGGTTGCCGGGGATGTAAATCACTTCCGATCCCTTACGTGCCTTACGCAGTAATTTTTGAACAACGTCGTTGTGAGTCTGTGGCCAGTAGAAAGATTGTTTTAAGCGCCAACCATCGATGATGTCGCCGACTAAGTAAAGCTTATCTGCTTCATTATGTTTAAGAAAATCGAGAAGGTACTTTGCCTGACACCCTGAAGTTCCAAGGTGTACATCTGAGATCCAGATTGCTCTGTAGTGCATCATGAGTGCTTATTAGGCCCGCTATTTATGAATAGCTCATGACACTTTTAAGTCAGTTTGATGACTTGATTTATATTCTGAACTTATGACACTTCATCAATCGGTAGATCAAAATTCGAGCAGCAAGATATTCCCCATCTTGATTTGGGTGAGAGTATTTATTCATGTTCTAGCTGGTGTCTTCACTTTGTCTTTTCTGTTCCCCTTTATTGGGCGGACTCAAAAAGATCGCAAGATTAAGTTATGGTCAAAAAGACTCCTCCGCATTTTTAATCTGAAGTTGGTAGCAACTGGTCTCGAGCAGGTAACAACCTCACCTGCATTATTTGCAGCAAATCATATTTCTTGGTTGGATATTCATGCGATTAATGCCTGTAAGCCCATTCGTTTTGTAGCAAAGTCTGAGGTGAAATCTTGGCCCATTTTTGGATGGATGGCCAAGCAATTGGGAACAGTTTTTATTCGTAGAGACAGCACTCGTCATGCCAGGAAAGTAGTCGAGCAAGTGGCGGGGGTACTTAAAACGGAGTCGATTTGCATTTTTCCAGAAGGAACGTCCACCAACGGAGCCCAAGTATTGCCTTTTAAATCCAATCTGTTTGAGTCTGCCTTAATTGCTAAATGTCCTATTTACCCGCTTTCCATTCGATATATTGATCAGAAAACAGGCCTCTTGACCGACTCCCCAGCTTTTGTTGGTGACATGGGGCTATTACAGTCTATGTCTAGGGTGATAGGAAGCAGAGGTTTAACGGTTCATCTGGAATTTTTAATCCCTTATTGTGAGACTGATTCAGGGGGGGCGGGACGAAAGGCTGTGGCAGCCTATTGTCAGGAGTCGATCGCCCAAACCTTATAAGCAATGTATGTAATAAAAATGTCATACTCTTGGGATACAAAGCTAAATGTGTCCCAGAGGAAAAAATGACATCAAAGCATAAAGAAATGTCTGAGTGGTATCAGCGTGCTCAAGAAGAAATTCTCGATAGTATGGACGAAGAGCTCGAAATGGAGCTCGATGATGACCGACTTTCACCGGATGGTGGCAGTGGCTCGGTTATTCCTCGAAATGTGTACTTTAAGGAGTTATTTCGTCTGCAAGGCGAGTTAGTTAAGCTCCAAGACTGGGTTGTAGAGAACAAACTTAAAGTAGCAGTCTTATTTGAAGGTCGCGATTCTGCAGGTAAAGGTGGTGCCATTAAACGCATTACG
>JALRHB010000122.1:0-1057 GCA_023253245.1 Polynucleobacter sp.
CTGGCTTCATATTGGATTGAGAGATACCGCGATAACGGTAATCACTCACAACAGTAACGTTTGCGGCAATAGGGCTGCCTGCATCTTCAGGATTAGTTGGGGTATCTGCTGCAAATGCTGCTGTAGCAAATAAGCCAGAGGCTGCCAGAGCGATGGCTGTTTTTTGAATAGTTTTCATGTATTACTCCTTGCTGTGTGTAATCAAAAGGGATAAATGCTTATTGCATGGAGTGATCATGAATCTCGGCCGACTGGGTTATTTCTATTGATTCACCGAAATAAGGCTAACGCCCCAAATTGGTGCATCAATTTGCACCATTACAGTTATTTTTGCTGCATTTGCAGCATATAAGAGCGCTTTTCCCTCTTTTTTAGCCCTAGAACTTAAAATATGTACTGTATCTTTTATGCAACTAATACTGAACGGTGGGTAGCACAATGCAAAAACCAGGCGAAATCTTTGAGCAAATCCAGCGGATTGCTAACGATATGCAAAACAAAGTGGGTGATGTGATTCGTAATTCACCAGTACAAGAAATTGAAAAAAATGTTCGCGCCATGATGAACCAGGGGTTTCAAAAGATGGACTTGGTGACTCGTGAAGAGTTTGAATTGCAATCCAAAGTACTCGCTAAAACTAGAGAGAAATTAGAGGCGCTTGAAGCCAAAGTTGCGGCTCTAGAAAAATCCTAAGTTAAATCTTTAGATTACTCAGGATGAAATTCATCAAAGAAGTTAGAGTACATTTCTTCTAGAAAAAACTTTTTGGCTGCTACACGTGCCGGCGCAGTATGCAAAACAGAAATTTGATAAATACGAATACCACCATCAGCAGTCGGCCTACTAATCCAGCGCACACGCATCGACTGCTCAGATGCTCCGGTGGAAGCAAACTCCAAAAAATAATCTTTTGTTGGTAATTTCTGGCGACCAATCGTTTGATAGAAAGCATCCACACTGATATCCCCTTGTGGATCGGCATTAGCTCTCTTAAAAAGATTGCCCTGCATTTGCTCGAGCAACTTTGCTTGTAATTGAACTTGGTCTTTACTTAAGG
>JALRHB010000122.1:1067-3921 GCA_023253245.1 Polynucleobacter sp.
TGAGTAAATATCGTCATCAATTTTGACCGCCTCAAGTGATTGAGGAATTTTTTGGCCATCGTAAGGCAGGCGTCGATCCATTCTCTCGGGCTTGCCCGGAAATAAAGCGTTATAAGCTTCTTGCGGAGATTGCACAGTACGCCAATCTAACTTAGGACTACATGCAAGCAGCATCAATACTGCCGTTAACCATGCCCCCCACTTCAACAGAAGTTGTCTAGACAATGCCTGCCCCATGTGCCTGCTGGTCAGCATGGTAGCTAGACCGCACCATTGCACCCACCGCTGCATGGGAAAATCCCATTGCATAAGCTTCTTCTTCAAAATGTTTGAAGGTGTCTGGATGTACATAACGACGTACTGGCAAGTGATGCCCCGAAGGCGCCAAGTACTGACCAATAGTCAACATATCAATATGATGCTCACGCATATCACGCATGACCTGTAAGATTTCTTCATCAGTCTCGCCCAGGCCTACCATTAAGCCACTCTTGGTTGGTATGTGCGGAAAACGCTCTTTAAAGTTCTTCAATAACTTCAAAGAATGAGCATAGTCAGCACCAGGTCTTGCCTCTTTGTAAAGACGAGGAACGGTTTCTAGATTGTGATTCATGACATCGGGTAGGCCAGCTGGTGCATGCTCTGCAAAGATATCTAGAGCCTTATCTAAACGTCCACGAAAATCAGGAACTAAAACCTCAATACGGGTATTGGGTGAGAGTGCTCTCGATTGAGAAATACAATCGACATAATGCATTGCACCGCCATCTCGCAAATCATCACGATCAACGCTAGTAATGACAACGTAATTTAATTTGAGTGCAGCAATAGTTCGCGCCAAGTTTACAGGCTCTTTAAGGTCCAATGGATCTGGCCTGCCATGACCAACATCGCAAAATGGGCAACGACGCGTACATTTATCACCCATGATCATGAAGGTCGCGGTACCTTTACCAAAGCACTCTCCAATATTAGGACAGCTTGCTTCTTCGCAAACAGTAACAAGCTCATTCTCACGCAAGATTTTTTTGATCTCAGTAAAGCGTGAATTTCCAGATGCGGCTTTTACCCGAATCCAGTCTGGCTTTTTAAGCACTTCCTCCACGGGAATAATCTTGATGGGAATGCGGGCAGTCTTTTCGCTGGACTTTTGCTTACGAGAAGCATCGTAAGCCTTGTCCTGACGAGCATGGGCAGTCGATTCAATATCGGGCTTGTTAGTGGTCATGATCAAATCAGTTGCTTTTGCAAATGCCCCAAGAGGGTTTGACTAATAATGTCTATATTGTCCTTGATCCCAAGGGATTGCATATCAATAGTTCTCAAACCCTCGTAACCACAAGGGTGGATACGGGCAAAGGCTTTCAGATCCGTGTCTACATTAAGCGCAAGGCCATGGTAAGAACACCCTTTTGAGACCTTAAGCCCCAAAGCAGCAATTTTGGATCCCCAATACTCGGGGGAAACATCTGGTGTCTGCGCAATATAGATCCCGGGAGCCCCAGGGCGCCTCTCGGCTACAACCCCATAATCAGCAAGCGTATCAATTAAGGCTTGCTCGATTCTAAATACCAACTCTTTTACATAGATACCCAACCTTCTCATATCCAGAAGTAGGTAGACCACAATCTGGCCTGGGCCGTGATAGGTTATCTCGCCACCTCGATCAACTTGAATCATCGGAATTTGATTGCTTGGTGAATGCAAATTACTAGGGTCACCAGCCAAGCCCAAAGTAAAAACGGGAGGGTGCTCGAGTAGCCAAATTTCATCGGCCGTATCCGTATTTCGCGCTTGCGTAAATTTACGCATTGCCTGATATGTTGATTCGTAATCAACAAGTCCTAAGCGCTTAACCAACAAAGTCATGCAAATCTATTAAAGAACAATGCTCACTAATGGGTGTGTAGAAAGCGTACGGTAAAGCTCATCTAATTGCTCTCGACTGGTAGCAGTAATGGGCAAAGTAATGCCAAGGTAATTCCCATCTTTTGATGGTCTTTGTTCAACTTTACTCTCATCAAATGTAGGGTCAAATTGATGGGCAATATGCAAAATCGCTGGGAGATACTCAGGGTTAGATTTTCCCATTACCTTAATTGGAAATTGGGAGGGGTATTCAATAAGGGATTTTCTATCTTCAGTCATTCATGCTCTCTAGCTTATTTTTAATTGATACATCTCGTGATTATCTATTGCGATGATCAGGCATTCCTAACCAAGCGCCAGTAATGATGTTACGAATGCAATGCAAGCGGCGATGAAAAAAATGGTCTGCGCCTGGCACCACTTGAACCGTCAACTCCTGTGGTCGCGCCCAATTGAGCACATCAATTAAGGGAATGGTTTCATCTAGCTCGCCATGAATCAAAATCGTATCAGGGGGCACTGGAGCCAATTCCCACTTTCCAGCTGCGCTACCCACCATCACCAAGCGCTCTGCTGGACGACCAAGATCAATCAATCTTTGTACTAAATGTGTCCCAACATAACTTCCGAATGAAAATCCAGAAACCACGAGAGGCAGGGTATTGACTGCATGAATCCAAGATTGACCAGTCGCCGCTTCAAATTGCAGCCAGCTCGATGGTGTCCGCATCCAATCGGTCACATGGAGCAGATCATCTACTTCGCCAACGACGTGACTGGGTACCGTTTCGTGTACCGTCTCGGCGCTGGTGTGGTGAACGGTGCAGACCACATCAAGTACCTGAAGATGGGCAGCTAGTCCTTCTTCGTTAGGCTGAAAGCCCCCGCTGTGTTGTAGGTTTCACGGCGGGGGTTTTCGCTATGCTAGGGGTCATGCCTACAGAAAAAATCAAAGGCTTGATTGCCTTAGCTTCGAACTCTCCAG